>JAUVKE010000122.1 GCA_030592105.1 Desulfobacteraceae bacterium | reverse complement strand
GATTTTGGTTCATATACAAGGCGCATTAAAGGTTGAATACTTGATGTATTCGGCCTTTGATGTAACGCAGTAGATGGACCAAAAGACAAACAATTTCGTTCAAGTAATTTCATTTCCGATCCTAAAAATAAAAAATATCGATTATTTTCCCCCAAAACCCGCATCTGATATTTTTACAACAGCACCATCAAGATTATTAATAGCATCCATCATCCCCATGGTTTTTGGAATAACCGAGTTGATAAAGTATTGTGCAGTCTGGATCTGGCCATCATAAAAAGCAGCATCTTTATTTTTTGCAATCTTATCTGCTATCTTTTTTTCATCGGCATCCCCAACAAGTTTATCAAGCTTGGTCGTTGCAACAGAAGCTCTCCAAAGAAGCATCCAGGCGATGGACATATCACCGAACACCTCAAGAAAAGGATAGGCCTGGGCAAAGGCCTCCTCTGCCTGACCGGTTCCTGCTGCTTTTCCTATATTAGACGCTGTTACTTCTAATTTAGCCGTTGCTGCTTCAAACTTGTCAGCCAGTCCTTTTATTTGTGGCTGTTCTTTTGCTGCGGAGATAATTTTACCCACTTCATCCAGAAAATCCTTAAAAAGCTGACCCTTATTCATGCCAAGCTTTCTCCCCAAAAGATCCATAGCCTGGATACCGGTTGTCCCTTCATATATGGTGGCAATTTTAATATCCCGCAAAAGTTGTTCCACAGGATATTCTCGACATGCACCAGCCCCGCCGTAAATTTGAATAGCCAAATTGCATAACTCAAAACCACGTTCTGTTGTATGGGCCTTGCAGATTGGAATCATCAGGGCTATTAAACCATTTAAACGGTTTTTTTCTTCCTTAGCTGTTGTTTCCAGCTCTACCTTGTCCATGCATAATCCCACATAATAATTCAGGCTTCTCAACCCTTCCACGCTGGCCTTCATCATCATCAGCATACGCCTGATATCCGGATGCTCAATAATCGGCACCTGGGGCGCATCAGGATCACGGAGTTTAGTAATATGTCTCCCCTGGAATCTTTCACGGGCATAATTTAAAGCATAAAGGTATGCAGTGCTGGAAAGCCCCAAGCCTTGCATTGCAACAAAAAGACGGGCTTCATTCATCATGTGAAACATATTTTTAAGGCCGTCATTCTCCTTGCCGAGTATTGTCCCTATGCATTTACCCTTTCCCCCCATCGCCATACTGCAGGTGGGGCTTCCGTGAATTCCTATTTTTTCTTCAATCCCTGTGCACTCAATATCATTTCTCTCACCAATGGATCCGTCGTCATTAACCAAATATTTGGGAACAAGGAAAAGGGAAATTCCCCTGCTTCCCTTTGCTGCCCCTTCAACCCTTGCAAGGACGGGATTAATTATGTTTTCTGTAAGATTATTTTCGGCCTGGGTTATAAATATCTTGTTCCCGGTAATTGAATAGGTTCCATCAGGGTTCTTTTTTGCAGAGGTTGTAAGTTCTCCCACCTCTGATCCTGCTTCAGGCTCTGTTAATGCCATGGTTCCTGACCATTCACCTGAATATATTTTTTTAAGATAAAGCCTTTTCTGCTCTTCGGTACCATAAATTTCAACAAGTTTCCCCGCGCCATGGGTAAGCCCCAACCCCACGGCAAGGCAGGTATTTGCCCCCTGGAACAATTCATCAACAACCATTTTAACGACCTGGGGCATACCCTGGCCGCCCGCATCAATATCATCAGACAGGGCTATCCATTCTCCATCCATAATCAACTGATAAACACGGTGAAAAGATTCAGGAACTTTTACTTCTCCATTTTCGAAACTGCACCCCTCTTTGTCACCTTCCGCCGATATGGGAAGAAGCTCTTTTGTGGCAAGTGTTCTTGCCTCTGAAATAACCAGATCAAATGTTTTTCTGTTCAGATCAGCATATTTGGAATCCTTTGTTAATGATTCTATATCAAGCTGTTCATAAAGAACAAACTGTACATCCCTGCGATCATTTAATAATTGTGCCATGCAATTCACAACTCCTTGGATAATTATATTTTTTTAGTCAATTATGGATATTTTTTTTTAAAAATCCTAAAATATACGTATAAAAATATCAAAAAACATTATTTTGTCAACAACTTATATATTTGCAAAAGCCTGTCGGGAAGTTCCTGAACATCAGATATGACATTATGATTAACAGCTCCAAAAAGATCATCCAGCCTGGGGTCTCCCTGGATATTTATGGTTAAAGCCTTTGCATGAATGTTTCTGGAGCAGGCTTCTGAAATTGCCCTGCGTGTATCTTTAATTGCATAATCCCGTTTATATCCGGTATCGTTTGGAAAACCATCCCCAATAATAAAAAGCAGACGAACTTTTGAAGAAATTTTTTCAAGACGGCTTGTGGCGTGACGGATTGCTGCCCCCATTCTGGTACTTCTTTTGGGGGTTAAGGCGTTTATTTTTTGCTTTACAGAAGTCCCCATTTTATCATCAAACTCCTTAACAGAAAAATAATCGACCCCTAATCGGCCTGTTCCTGAAAAGCCGGCAATGGAAAAGCGGTCCCCAACCACACTCAATGCTTCACAAAAAAGGACTATCGCCTCCTTTTCAACGTCGAGAATTGTTTTATTTGATCCTGCAACCTTGTTTGCAGTCGATCTTGACAGATCCATAAGGAGTAATACTGCCACGTCCCGGTTCTCTTTTACACGTTTAATATAAAGCCGGTCAGAAGGGAGTATGCCACTTTTTTTATCAATTGCAAAATTCAAAAGCTCTCTGTAGTCAAATTCATCCCCTTCTACCCATCTCCTCAAGATAGAAAGCCCCGAAGGTTTAAGAAGTTCAAAGGAATATCGAATCTTTTTAACAAGACCACTGTTTTGTCTTATGGTATCCGCGTAAAAATTCCCATCAATTTCAGGAATCTCCCGGTGGAGCACCCTTACGTGATTGTGAATATAATCATTTAAAGTATAATCCCATTCCTTGTATCGGTAAACATGCTCTGCACCGTAATCTGCTGTGACCGTGCAAAGGTCTTCTTTTGCCAGCAGCCCTGCAAAATCGAGTTCTGATAAACCGGTAATTCTGGTTTGATCTGTTATTTTATCATCCTGACGATTTTCAGCATAACTTATAATAATTTTTTCTATTTTGTCTAAAGATAAATGCCCCTTATTATCCATTAGATGTTTCCGTATATCAGATTTATAAACCTTATATCCCTTTTTTTCAATTATCAGTTTTATTCTGTTTGCAATTTTTTCCTCTTCCCCATGGGAGATAAAAAAAAGCTCAGGCCTTAACCTGCGGCCAAAAGGGAGATTAATCGGGACATAATCCGGTTTTGGGAATTTTTTTTCACCTGTTTTCCTGACAATCTTTTCCACCAGTCCGTAGGTTTCAATAACCAGTTCTGCGCATATCTCAACATTTTGACATTTTTTTATTTTATTCTCAAAAAGTTCGGGGATCAAATAGAGTCTTTTTGCCAGAGTCTTGTATTCAAGGGATAATTGATCGGGATAAAGATCGATGGCTATCCATGCATATAATAAAAAAACCACATCTGTGCCGTCCCCATCCTTTAAAATTTTTCGGCCTGCCTGTTTAAGGATGGTGAGAGTCTGTTTATAAAGGCCGGGATAACGGTTGGAGAGTAAAACCTTTAATCGTCCATGTTCAAATATTAAAAACAGATCTGCTGCCAGTTCCGGGAGAGGAAAGGATGAGAAAAACAGCTCGAAATCAAAAACTCCATTCTGCATCTTTGGATTTGAAATATACAGACTTTCGGGGTATTCTCCTATTTTATCCAGGTCAAAATCGAATGTATTAAATTCGTAATATCCTGCTTCAAGCCCCACAAGAAACCTGTAAAGAGCAAAATTTTTTTCCTTATTATCAAAGAGATCAATTTCATCAGGGAGATAAATATATTTTCCATCTGAACATACCATGGGGATGCCATCGATATTTTTCAAATGTAATTCCGGCAATTCAGAGATTGAACGTACAAAAAGAGGATTAGTTATCCTTGCGCCAAGGTAGCGGTTTAATCTGCCCTGAATCTGCACAAGGGGAGCAGTGACACACATGTTCTCATATGTATCAATTCCCAGTTTCGATTCCAGGGCTAAAAATTTTGCCCCTAGTTTTGAATTTTGCTCGAATTTGGTCAAAGCAGACCGAACAAAGCGGAAAAGAGCTTTCTGGGAAAGAAGACGCAAACCCTTATCCATTCCTTCAAAAAACAGATCTGCAAGATCCGGAGAAACCTTGATTACCCGATGTAGTTGTTCAATCTGCCAACCCCTTTTCCCCTTTGAGAATGAAAGAACCTCCCTGGAAATGGTAAAGGCAAGATACTTACATCTGTTATATGATAATTCATAAGAAAAAATACTGGAATAAAGGCTTAGGAGAGCAGATGCAGATTCAAAATCCCGGGAGTTTAAGATTACCGATAAAGCGTTGAGTGGAGAATTTAAAACATATACCCCTTTATTTTCCATTATAGTAACTGTTTGTAAAAAATTATCAACAAACCTGTCATCATGCTTTAAGACCGGTACAAGGGATTCGGCCATTATTTTTCCCAGGGTGGCCCCCTTTGCTCCAGCCCTGCGTACCAAAGAGCTGTATTTGTGGAGACGATTCTGATAATTTTCCACGGCAAGGTTCACATATCCTGCTGCAATGGCACGACCACAGGATAATTCAAGGGAAAGTCCCCATATAACGTCCCTAACAAGGATTTCAGCTATTTCAGGAGAAGGTGTATATTCTTTTTGTCGAAAACCTGCGGCAACAGCTTCGGCTGTTTCTGGGTCGGCAACAGCAAGTTGAGATAATAATTTTTTAAGGTACACCATTTACGCATTGCTCGTATAAAAACTAAATAATGCCTGAACGAAAATTGTTTTTTTCGCCCATATCGGCCTTTGGCAAAATTTTAGTAGGGGCAATCCCTTGTGGTTGCCCATTGCTGGAGGATATTTTGTATTTTGGGTACCCACAAGGGGCACCCCTGCAGGTTTAAAAATTCTGCATTAATTTTTCAAGGGACTCCTTGGCCTCTTCATGTATTTTTTCTATTTTGTCAAATTCTATCCCAAGATACTCCATCACCCCATCTTCCATCTGATTAAGCACACCATCAATTCCCAAATCATCCATGAACGCAATTAAATCTGCGGCATGGAGTATATAGGCAAGCTGGCTCCCCTGGGAATCAGAGGGATTATGGTGAAACCTTATGGCTATGGACTGATTTTGTGGAATATTCCACTTGCCACATAATTTAAATGCCAATTCTGCATGGTCAAACCCTAAAAATTGTTTTTCAAGATGGACAATTGCCCCAGGCTCCATTTGTGATATGTTTTTAAAGCCTGCTTTTTTTTCAGCAAGAAACCTGTCTAGAACAAGCTTGCCCGAGTCATGAATTAATCCGGCAGAAAACGCTTCATTCTCTAAAGAAGGATTTACCAGGCCGGCAATAATTTTGGACCCGAGAGCCACTGCAAGGGAGTGTTGCCACAAATCACCCGAGTCCATTCCATACCCCTTTAATCTTTTACCCAAAAGGGCAGATGAAACCACCACGGTTAACACCTCTTCCAAAGTTTCATAGCCTAAAAGGACAATGGCCTGATGGATAGTCCCAACCTTTCCACTCATTCCATAATATGGTGAATTGGCGGTTTTAAGAAGTAAGGCGGCTATGGCCTGGTCGGTTTCAAGAACCTTTGCTATATCTTTAAACCCCATTTTGGGATTTGCCATAATTTCACTGACCTTTGAAACAACCTGGGGCATGGGGGGCAACTCTTTTAAGGCTCTTAATATTTTCTTTTTTAAAGCAGGATCATCCAGCTGGTCGGGGGGAGGGGAAATAATTTGTTCCTCCTCCACAGGGTTTAGCCCCAGAACAACTTTTGTTTCCAGATCAAGCTTAATAATATATTTACATTCCTGGCAATTAAAGCTGGCTGTCTTTTTTTTAGGAAGCCGATCATCTGGTATATTATATACCTTAGCGCAACCCGGACATTCTATTCTCATTAGACACCTCAAGAATAACAAGTTAAAATTATTAACCTTAATATTGGCAGTTTGAGAATACTTATTCAGTGTCTGAACGAAATCTGCTAATTTTTCCAATTTTTGCGGCAGAAAAAAAATTGATTTTCGTTCGGGTACTCTTTAAATGTGACTATAGGTTTTCACAAGAGCTGTTATTTTTCAAACATTTTTTTCAATAGATGGTCAGATAATTACCCGATTTCAAAATTTGGCACAAGGGCAGAGGGAGGAATGCGTATTGTAATACGCAGGCCACCGATAACGGAGTGAAAGTATTTATTTGACGGTCTATATACATATCGGCTGAATAGTCACAGCCTTTTTTTAGACGAGCCCTTACTGTATTAAAGCTTCAGTACTAATCTTATTCCATCGTCAATTTGTTCCATTACTTTGTTGGATAAAGTATGAATTCTTTCTGTGAAAAACGATTTGTCGATGGTAATTAATTGAGAAATATTCACAACACTTTTTTTGGGTAATTTTGATTTCTTAATCGAAAGCAAAATATTACCGGGTGCCGCTGCCAAATGTATATTAGTCGTTATAGCTACTGCAATAATAGTGTTAATATTACTGCTATTGAATTCGTTTGACTGGATAATAACTAATGGTTTTTTGTGACCAGGCCCTGACCCGACTGGTTCAGGCAGCTTGGCCCACCAGATCTCTCCACGTTTTATTACCATTCTTCTTTTTCAATAGAATTAAATTGCATGGCGGAAAGGTTTTGATGTAATTTTGAAGGCTCGGCTGGATAAACCTTATTAAGTTGGTTAGTAATATAGTCAGCAGGGTGTTGCTCAAGAAATTGAGCAACGGCTTTTGTGTAGAGATTGCTACGAGAAAATCCGTGATTTTTTGCATACTGGTCAGCAGCAAAAAATAGTTTGTCAGGAATTGAAATTGCAGTTTTCATAAGAATATTTTTGTTTCTTAATATATTGTTTTAAAATACGTAGTAAGGGCACAGCAATGTGTAAAGTATAACTAAAGTAATACCGTTTGTCAATTTGATTTTCCCCTGAGGGTTCGCTCAAAAATAACGCCGGAACACAAAACTATGCATCCATATCAAAAATATCTTCAACCAGATCATTTAATGTTTCCTGGATTCTATCATCATCTGTTAGGGGAAGACATATGGCTGCTTTGCACGCCTCGTAAGGAGAAACATTTTCCCTGATTAGCCTGGCT
>JAUVKE010000072.1 GCA_030592105.1 Desulfobacteraceae bacterium | reverse complement strand
GTTATCAGTAATTGAGCATTCAAACAATGGTGAATCAACTACTACTACTGGAAACGCGAATTCCAATTTTGGGAGAGTGGACGTTCCCCCGTTAACAATGCCCGAACATGCTTTAATAGCACTGATAGCTGCGGCATAAGCCTTATCATCTTTGCTGCCGAGAGCCTGACGAAATCCGTAACCACCTCTGGTTGGTCGCTGATGGAGACAATTTATTGGCCCATCAACAAAGGCTTGTTGTGACATAGCGTCTTTTGCTGCTATGGAAGATATAGCAAATGCAAAAATACGATTATAATTGGCTAATGCATGATCTGATGTTAGTACAACCCAAGGCTTTGACGAAGATTTGCACTCCAATACGAACGAGATATCTATAACCCCAATACAATCAGGATCACGGGCTAATACATCAATCTCGCGACCTTTATTTTCCTGTTGATCTGGATAAGTAAATGATTGGCGCACTTCGAATCCGGCTGACCTAAAAGCTTCTGCTGCCTCCATTTCCAACGGAAATCCAGTCTTTTTTATCCAATCGAGTACCTTATCTGTAAGCATGAGTTCTCCAAAGCACCTAACGTTGCTGTTGAGCCGCGAGAATCGCAGGCACTGACTGAAAAAGGCGGTTTTTTTTCAATCAGTGCTGAGAATCGCAGTCGGCTCCAACGGCCTTGATAAGTGGAGCGTGAGCGGCACTTATTAAGGCCGTTGGAGTGGAACTCAACAGCAACGATAAATTGACCATGTGCGTAGCGCAGCGGAGCTCACGGTCAATTTATCGTTGAGTTCACTGATTGCAGGGGTTTCCAGCAAACTTATTCGTGGCAATAAAGCGTGTTAAACCAAAACTTTTCCAAGCGGCTGAGACCCATGCAATCCAGTGAAACCTTGTGTTATTTTTTTTATTAGTCACGAACAATTTTTATGGAAGTAAAATTCTTCCCGATACATGATTCATTTCACTATCATTTTACTTAACACCATACATAGATATGTAGCACATTGATGCAACTTCCGCTATTTTGTCATTCTGTTTAAAAAGCCCACGACTAGAACTTGTCTCTGATACACATTTTTCAAGCTGAACAGCAAACTGTTTTAGAGCAGCAAGATATTGACTTGCAGAAAGATTATCCATTTTTCTTTTAAGACTTGGGTTATGTGATTTAGTGATGGATACAAACCAATCACCTGCTGTTGCAAGTCTGTTGATAGAAGATGATTGCCTCCATATTTTGACCGTAGATTGATGTAGGGTTCCACCTTTGTACCATTCCGACGAATAAACGGGTTGAGAAATAATTATTACAAAAATCGAGGCGAGTATGTATTTAAAAGCACTTTTCATAATATCAGAATTCCTTTTAAAAAAAACGTCTCAAATAACCGGTACAAATGGAGCGCAGCGGAATTTGCATCCGAGTTAATTTGCCTTGTTAGACGAAGCCACTATGCAGCAGAAAAGTTAAAAATAGTGTATACTTTTTATATCTGTCCAATTTCGGATAGTTTTAAAAAGGAGTATATACCATGAATAAAACAGAAGTAAATCGATTTAACGAGCTCTATCAACACCATTTGAGATTGCTCAAGTTTCAGGGGTAAAGCCCCAAAAACCATTAATCCCTATTCCCGGGCTGCCCGCCGAATCAGTAAATATTTTGATTACTGTCCCGACAAATTGACCACGGAACAATTGTAAGTTTATTTTAAAAAACTGGTTGATACCTATTCATGGAGCAGAATCTATATCCTTACCAAACTTTTTTATAAATTTTCAAAAACCTTCAAATTTATTTTTTCAAATCGTTTTTATTGACAATCGAGCTTTCAATTGTATAATTTTTGACGCCATGCCAGATAATAAAAAAAATAAAAAAAATTTTGAGCATATAGGTAACATTCTTAACAGGTTTCTGTCATCCTACAAAAATGAATTTTACGACGACCTGCAAAATCTTAACATAAGCTGGAAAACCATTGTCGGAGATATGACCGCAAAGAATTCCAAACCTGTTGCTTTTAAGGGAAAAACACTTTTAGTACATGTTACAGGATCAAGCTGGATACATAATCTTCAATTCATGAAAAAAAATATTATCGACAAAATAAACAGCTCCATGAAAAAGGAACTGGTTTATGATATTAAATTTACAATAGGACCGATCCTGTGACGCAATTTACCACCGATACCTTTTTCAACGGCACCATCAAGGTAAGGCAATCTAAAAACGGATATCGTTTTTCCATAGATGCAGTACTGCTGGCAGGTTACGCCTTTCCACGTCCCGGGGACAGGGTTCTTGATATGGGAACCGGATGCGGTATTATTCCGTTGATACTGGCGCACCAAAATCCCCAAATACAGATATATGGGATAGAAGTACAAAAAGAGATGGCGGATATCGCCTTGAAAAACATACAGGATAACTGTATGGAGAGCAAAATAACAATCCTGCACCATAATATAATGGATCTAAAGCATAAAACCATTGCAGGCCCGGTGGATCTGGTTGTATCGAATCCCCCTTATAGAAAAAACAGATCAGGACGAATATGCGCAAACAGCCAGCGGGCCATAGCAAGGCATGAAATAACCGCAACCCTCGACGATTTTCTTGAAGCAGCAAGCCGCATTCTGAATATTTCAGGACGATTCATTACTATCTACCCGGCTGAACGGATGGTTGACATGCTGACACAGATGAGAAAATTTAATCTGGAGCCAAAGTGTTTAAGGACCATCCATTCAAAAAGGGATACAGGTGCAAAACTGATCCTGGTTGAAGGTATGAAAAAAGGCCGTCCAGGAATAAAAATAAAAGAGCCGATAATTATCTACAACAAAAATGGTGAATATACTGAAGAATTAAAAAAAATCTACGGGATGATCTAAAATATCTTTTTTTCAGCAGCAGCTTTTTCCCCGGCAATACGGCCAAAAGCCAGGCATTCACCTATATTTCCACCCCCTTGATAAAGCAATCCAAATAAAGAGCCGAGTTCACCCGCACTGTAAAGATGGGGAATCAAAGAACCATCAGGATAAAGCACCTGGGCATTGGAGTTTCTCCTTGGTCCACCCTGGGTATTCAAAAGGGACGGCCAGAGCATAATTGAATAATAGGGGCCATTACAAAGAGGCTTCATTGTTTCCCGGGACAGATTATAATCATTGTCCTTTCCTGATTCACAATATTGATTGTATCTCTTTACAGTATTTTCAAGCATTTCCCGCCCCACACCTATTTTATCGGCAAGATCTCCAATGGTTTGTCCTGAAACAATCCAGCCATTATCAATCTCTTTTTTATTATCCTTTGACCATTGATATCGTCCCCTGTTAAATCCAACTGCTGAAATGGCTATGGGTCCTGCCTTACGAAGGGTTTCATCGAATATCATACAACACGGAATGCGGGGAAATTCCAGACTCTGTGTATCGAATAGATCAACAAGATAATTATAGGCATGAACATCGATCACCTCCGAAGCAAAACGTTTACCTGACTTGTCTGTATAAATATATTGCGTGGATAATGGCTTTATCAAAAATGCGGCCTCATATTCGGCTGTTTTAAATCCAAGAGGCGTAGAAACGTTTGATACATGCCAGATATCTGCACCTGCACGCTGGGCCATGGCCAAGCCATCTCCGGTGTTCCCTGGCGATCCAAGGGAATAATAGGGATAACCCTTGAGATAATTTTTTTTCATCCAGTCATTATATTCAAATCCACCACATGCCAGGATTACAGCTCTGGAAGCTTTTACGGATATTTTTTCCCCGTTCATATTTACAACTGCACCCTTTACTGTCCCGTCTTCACCGATGATAAGACTTTTGGCCGGAGCATTATTTAAAACTGTAATCCTCCGTTTTTCAACTTCAGTACGGATAAAGCCCCAAAAAGAATTTTCCCGGGTGCTGTTTTTACCTGTTACCATCCGTTTTTCCACGGAATCGGCCCCTGGAAGTTCAGGAAATGCTGCACCCCCGTAAGCATGGGTTGAATGGCCAAAATTCTCAACCCATTTTTGATTATTTAAGCATCCCCTTGCATAGGCATAAATCATTTCCGGCTCAAGAGTGGAAAAGACCCTGTTACAAAGGCTTTCAAGATAAAGAAGGCCCCTGTCAAAATCTTTTAAGCACAAAAATCCCCCTAAAGAAAGATTGGTGTTCCCTCCCCCATGATCCATTTTTTCAATAATCATAACCGAAGCCCCTGCATCGTGTGCAGTTATTGCCGCAACAGCTCCAGCCCCGCCAAAACCAATAACCAAAACTTCAGTATCAATATTCTTTTCCATGGTACCCCCTGGAACCTTGAAATAGTGTATAAAATCACTATAGATTTTCAGATAATAAATTTCACAAGGCCAGAGGGAGGAAGGCGTATTGTAATACTCCGACGACCGATAACGCAGTGAAATTATTTATATGAACATCTATACTTGTTGAAAATTTGATTCAGATGGGTCAATATAAAAGGTATTATGAAATTTATAGCAGATCTCCATATACATTCCAAGTTTTCCATGGCAACAGCTAAAAATCTGGATTTTGAAAATCTTTATATTGCTGCTCAGTTAAAGGGTATAACCGTTATAGCCACAGGTGATGCTACGCATCCAGGGTGGATCTCCGAAATTAAGGAGAAACTGCTCCCTGCAGAAGAAGGGCTTTTTAAGTTAAAAAAAGATATATCTGCAGAATGCGACAAACAAGTTCCCCTGTCCTGCAGAAGAGACGTCCGTTTTATCCTTGCTTCTGAAATAAGCAGTATATACAAAAAAGGGACCAAAACCCGCAAGATCCATAACCTTGTCTTTTTGCCCGATCTTTTAACAGCAGAAAGCTTTAACAGCCGACTTGATAAAATAGGAAATATTAAATCAGACGGGAGACCCATACTCGGCCTTGATGCACGTAATCTCCTGGAGATTCTCCTTGAATCTTCTGATCAGGCATTTTTAATACCTGCCCATATCTGGACACCCTGGTTTTCCATGTTCGGCTCAAAATCCGGTTTTGATTCCATTGAAGAATGTTTTGGTGACCTGGCACCCCATATATTTGCCGCTGAAACCGGTCTTTCATCAGACCCCCCCATGAACAGACGGGTGAGCAACCTGGACAATTTAACGCTGGTTTCCAATTCAGATGCACATTCCCCCATGAAACTAGGTAGAGAGGCAAATCTCTTTGACACAGATTTAAGTTACCCCGCCATAAAATCGGCCTTAAAAACCGGTGATCCCCATAAATTTCTGGGTACTTATGAATTTTTCCCTGAAGAGGGGAAATACCATATGGACGGGCACAGAAAATGCAAAATCATGTTTTCTCCAAAAGAGACCCTGGCAGCCGGTGGGATATGTCCTGTCTGCGGAAAGCCCCTGACCATAGGGGTAATGCACAGGGTTGAAGAACTTGCCGACCAGGATACTGGCAACCCGCACGCCAGGTCTCATCCCTTTTACAGCCTGGTTCCCCTTGTAAATATTTTGTCGGAGATATTGCAAGTGGGGCCTAACACAAAAAAAGTAGGGGGATTTTATCAAAAATCTTTAAATGCCCTTGGAAATGAATTTTCAATTCTTTACGATCTAAGCATTGGTGATATAAAAAAAGCAAATATTCCTTTGCTGGATGAAGCAATCAAAAGGATGCGTAATAACGAGATTACTCTGATTCCCGGTTTTGACGGCGAATACGGCAAAATCAAAATATTCGATGACCAGGAGCGGAAAACCCTGATGGGGCAGAATACTTTTTTCAGCTTTTTACCGGTTAATAAAAAAAAACCGGAACAAAAAAAAATCAAAAAATTACCCAAAGAAAAATCTGTAAAAAAAATTGACCTTAAAGGGACAAAAAACAGAGATTATAAAAACAATTTTACGGAAAATATCCTTGATAATCTCAACAAAGATCAAAAAAATGCTGTGACCCATTACGGCGAACCTCTCCTTATTGAGGCAGGCCCAGGCACAGGAAAAACAAGGACACTCACGCACAAAATAGCGTATCTGGTTAAGACAAAAGGGGTTTCCCCCGGGAACATTCTTGCCTTAACCTTTACTGTAAAAGCTTCAAGGGAAATGAGAAACAGGGTAAAAGCCCTTACAGGCCATGGGCATACACCTGCATGCACTACCTTTCATTCCTTTTGCCTTGATTTATTACAAACAGAGAATAAGGAGAAACAACTTTTTGTAATAGATGATAATGACAGAAAATATTTTATTAAAACTGCTGTAAAACAGGTCATGGGGAGAGGGGAGAAGATTTCCACAGACTTTAATACTCTTTGCGATAACATTGTACTGGCAAAACAGAACCTTTTTCCCCCTGATGAAATTGATGGCCTGTTTAAAAACGAATTGGAACAAAAAGAGACAAAGGCGGTATACCAAAAATATCAGACGCTTTTGTCATTTCAAAATCTTTTTGATTATGAAGATCTGATTTTTGATGCTGTTAATCTCCTGGAAAAAAATAATTCTTCTTTACAAAATTATGAAAAAAAATTTACCCACATATTTGTAGATGAGTATCAGGATATAAACCCGGGTCAGTATAAAATAATACGTGCCCTTGCACCCAATGGAGAAAATCTGTGCGTCATTGGTGATCCTGACCAGTCGATTTATGGTTTCAGGGGTTCGGATGTAAAATTTTTCAACAATTTTATCAAGGACTATCCAAGGGTCTGTGATATACGTTTAAACAGAAACTACAGATCTACCCAGACCATATTGGATGCATCTTTTCAGGTACTTAAAAATAACGGAACTTCCTCCAGAGATACAAGGATATATTCTGATATCCATGGTGTAAAAACCATAGGAATTATTGAAACAGCATCTGAAAAAGCTGAAGCTGTAGCCATCGGCAAATATATGGAAAAACTTGTGGGGGGGACAGGATTTCACAGCTTTGATTTTAATAAGGTTGATGGTTTTGCACAAACAGAGGATTATAGTTTTTCTGATTTTGCAGTATTATTCAGAACCCACAGGCAGGGCGAAATAATTCATGACACTCTTTTATCTGCAGGAATTCCCTGTCAGATTGCAGAAAAAAAGAAAACCCACGGCAAGACTCTGGTTTCCGTACTTTTATCCTTTTTAAAATTAACCGAAGACTGGGGAACATATGCAGATTTTGAAAGGGTAGTCATCCTGACCGATTCAGGGATTGGGGGAAAAACACTTGAAAAATTCGTATCATGGGGAATAGATAACTGTTTTACAATAAATAAAGCGATTGAAAATATCAGTGAAATTCCTCCAAAAAAAATTCCAGAGGGGAAAAAGGCCTGTATCGATCTTTTCGGAAAAAAAATCTCAAAAATAAAAAAGGCCATCAATGGTATGACCATTGAAAACAGACTGAAATACATATTGGCTGATTTGAATATTGCTGATAAAATAAAAGAGGATCCAACAGACGAAACATTAAATACCCTGCTTTTTGATTCAAAAAACTATTCACATAATTTTCATCAATTCATTTCTGACATTGCTCTTAAAACCGATTCTGACGCAATATCTCCTGATGTGCAAAAAGTTTCCCTTATGACAATTCACGCTGCAAAAGGGCTTGAATTTCCGGTGGTCTTTATTGCAGGATGCGAAGACGGGCTATTACCCCATAAAAGGGGAAAAATGTCAAAACAGGATACGGATGAAGAAAAAAGACTTTTTTTCGTTGCCATGACAAGGGCAAAAGAAAGACTTTATTTGACTTATGCGAAAAAAAGAATGATATTCGGAAAAATTAAAGAACAAAAGCTTTCCCCTTTTGTGCGGACAATTGAAGAGGATTTAAAAAAGGCTGAAAAAAAAATAAAAATGCGCACAAAAAAAGAAAAACATGTTCAGATGAAACTCTTTGATTAATTTTCCTTCTCAAGGAGGTATAGCATGCAAAAAAGCATTGCTGAAATGCGGGAAGACGCTGTTAAAATTTTTAATAAAGGGGTATATGCGGTTGAACCCCGCAGGGCTGTTAAAAAATTTTGCAGGCGTGACAAAGACTATTTTTACGCAGGCTCAAGAAAAGTTCATCTCCCTTCCATTGAAAACTTATATATAATAGGTGCAGGAAAAGGGGCTGCTCCAATGGCAGCAGCAATTGAGGAGTTGCTCTCCGATTATATTACAGACGGAATAATTAATGTAAAATACGGTCATAAAACCAGGCTTGACAAAATAAAACTTGTTGAGGCAGGTCATCCCCTCCCTGATAAAAATGGTGAAAAAGGGACAAAAGCAATGCTTGAACTTGTAAAAAATGCAGGGGATAAGGATCTTGTTTTGTTTCTTGTTTCAGGAGGGGGTTCTGCCCTCCTTCCCCTGCCTGTTGACGGAATTACTTTAAAAGACAAGCAGAATACAATTGCCGTTCTTTTGGAATGCGGCGCCTCCATTGATGAAATTAATGCAATTAGAAAACATATCTCCAGCATAAAAGGGGGGAGGCTTGCAAAAATTGTCTATCCTGCTCCAATTGTCTCTATTATTCTTTCCGATGTGGTTGGTGACGATCTGGAAGTAATTGCTTCCGGTCCCACTGTACCGGATTCAAGCACCTTTTTTATATGTGCGGATATTATAGCAAAATATAATATTGAGGATAAACTTCCCCTTAGTGTTTCCCTGCATATTAAAAACGGCCTTAGAAAAAAAGAAATGGAAACCCCAAAGGCTGATGACCCCGTTTTTTCCCAAACTTCCACCTTAATAATAGGGAATAACATGGAAGCAATAGCTGCAGCAAAAAAAGAGGCTGATAATATGGGGTACAATTCAATTATTTTATCATCAATGATTGAAGGGGAAACAAAAGATGTGGCCCGTGTTCATGCTGCCATAGCAAAAGAGATACATAAAACAGGGAATCCCCTTCCGCTTCCGGCATGTGTTCTTTCCGGCGGTGAGACCACTGTCAGGATTACAGGTAACGGTAAGGGGGGGCGCAACCAGGAATTTTCCCTGGCCGCCGCTTTGGACATCACGGGAAATGATAAAATCGTTCTCCTTAGTGGAGGGACAGATGGAAATGACGGTCCCACGGATGCAGCAGGAGGAATTGCCGATAATACTACCCTGACCCGGGCTGAAAATCTGTGTTTAAATCCCTATGATTATTTATCGAATAATGATTCGTATAATTTTTTAAAAAAACTGGATGACCTGTTAATTACAGGCCCTACTAACACCAATGTAATGGATCTGCGGGTAATGATAGTAGCCTGATTTACAGGCTTTAAAAATATGGGGTTGGTTTTAATTTCAGCGATACAGCAATACACTGAGGTAAATATTCAGCGTCACTGATTTAAGATAGGCAGCAGGTATGATCTGATTAAAACTTTGAAATTGTTTGAACGGATTAGAGAGCGTTAAGAAAGAATCCATCATGGCTGAATTTGTTGACGTCATTTTCTGGCATACTATTACGCAAGTT
>JAUVKE010000229.1 GCA_030592105.1 Desulfobacteraceae bacterium | reverse complement strand
CGGGGGTATTAGT
This sequence comes from Desulfobacteraceae bacterium, assembly GCA_030592105.1. The sequence continues at coordinate 4,489 of JAUVKE010000229.1, read as the reverse complement.
TGTTGCCAAGAACAATGCTTCCCATAATAATCTTGCAAATCAATTTAAAGACCGAAAAGTAAAAAAAAAATACCTTGCCCTTGTCTATGGTAACCTTAAATCGTCAAAGGGGGTTATTGAACTTCCCCTGGGTCGCCATCCTGTTAATAGAAAAAAAATGTCTGTAAAAAGCAGGAACGGCCGTTATGCAAGAACATTCTGGAGACTATTAAAGCAATACCAGGGTGCAGCATTAATCGAGGTTACCCTGGATACAGGGAGAACCCATCAGATAAGAGTCCATTGCGCCGCGATTGGTCACCCTGTGATTGGGGACCCTGTTTATTGCAGTACAAAAGCGTATAAAAATTTTATTCATAATCAAAACACGGCAGCTGAGATCATCTCTGTAAAAAGACAGATGCTCCATGCCTGGAAATTAAGTTTTAGCCATCCTGTATCAAATAAAGTATCTTTTTTTAAAGCTCCTTTACCCGGGGATATGAAAAGGGTAATTGAGTTGTTAGGGACTTAATATAATCTACAGTTCAAGATTGCTATTTATAATATTTATCTTTTATGTGCGGGTTGTAGTGACGCTCTATAATTATACTAATCAGATTTGTTATACAAGGAGGAGCAAAAATGGCAATAAAAGGACCACTTAGCGGTATCCGTGTATTAGATCTATCCCAGGCTCACGCCGGACCCTTTGGAACACAAATGCTCGGAGATATGGGAGCAGAAATAATTAAGATTGAATCTCCAGGCAGAGGTGATTTAATAAGAGCCCTTCCCCCAAAAATCAAGGGTGAAGGTTATTATACCCTGGCTTTAAACAGAAATAAAAAAAGTATCACCCTTGATCTTGCCACCGGTTCCGGGAAAAAGGCCCTGTTCGACCTGGCACGGATATCTGATGTTATATTAAATAATTTCAGGGCAGGAACAATGGAAAAACTCGGTATTGATTATGAAAACATTAAAAAAACAAACCCCAAAATAATATACTGTTCCATTACAGGCTTTGGCCCCACCGGACCCTATAAAGACCGGATATCCATGGATGATGTTGCCCAGGGGCTGGCAGGTGCCATAAGTCTTTGCGGAGAGAGCGGCGGTCCTCCCATGAGACCGGGCATTCCTGTGGCAGATATTTCAGCCGGAATGTTTGCAGCAACCGGCATTATAACAGCTCTTTATGACCGTGAAAAAAAAGATGAGGGCTGTGAAATAAAAATTAACCTCCTTAACTCAACAATGTTTTTGATGTCAAATCATTTCCAGAATTACTTCCTTTCCGGTAAGGCACCAGGACCCCAGGGATATAGACATCCCATACTCCCCTTTGCAGGAGCATTTCAAACAAAAGATGGTTATATTATGCTTGGTGCGGTCTGGCCTTATATAACAAAAATCATAGGGATGGAATCCCTTGTTGATGACCCCAGGTTTAACACATCGGAAAAAAGGATTAAAAACAGAAACGAGATCGAGGGAATCATAGAGAAGGCGCTGCGTGAAGAGGATACCGCCCACTGGCTGAAACTCATGGAAAAAGAGGATCTTGCGGTTGCTCCGGTGAACACTTTGGATAAAGTTATAAAAGATTCCCAGGTAATACATAATAAAATCGTTGTCAATATGGAGCATCCTGTATGCGGGCCTGTACGGGCCATAGGGAACCCCATTTGTATGGGGGACAGGATACAGGGTGAGCATGAGCCTTCACCCACACTGGGACAACATTCCCAGGAGATATTAAAAGATATACTCTCCTATTCCGACGAACAGGTGGAAGAGCTTGACAGGGAAGCTTCCGCCCATAGTGAGGAGCTTACCAAACGATATAGAAAACTTTAAGGGACTTTAAAGAGACTTCGGGCCGTCTTTAATTTTAAAATTTGCCTCAGGGACAAAGAGAAAAAGGCGTATTATATATAACCCTGTGAAATTATTTATGTGACACAATCTATATGATAAAATTTAGCGGAATATATGAATGGAACGGTATTAAGAGAAAGCACAGCTTTGCCAGACCTGTGAACTGGTGGCCCGATTCCTGCCGTCTAACAATCATCGATTTGTCAGATAAAAATCCTGATCTGTATATGTTGAAACCTGTAATAGTTTTTGCAGCAGAAACAAAAAAAGGATATTTGACCGCAGGGAGGTACCAGGACTTTGTAAAAAGAATATGTAAGGACTTTGACCTGGACAAGGATAAAATTTTATGGATAGCATATCGTAGGGGGGAGCCTGACACAATGAAAGCGGCAATTTTTGTGCCGGGCTCAAAGATTGGTAATGAAGTCTTTTACTCTGTTAAGTGGCGAAATCTTATGCCCAATGAGATTAAAGAGATTAGCAGATTCCTGTCATTATTATAAACTTTCAGTAAATTCTTTTAAGCCTGTATATTATAAAATAATTTACTGAAAGTCCATGTATGAACAAAATATAATTGCCATGGGCAAATAAAAAATAGAATTATTACAAACTTTTATATGGGCTTGCAATGGGTGATTCTAATTTTGTCAGGGGTTTTTGATTGTCAGCTAATATTTTATCTATTTTATCACTGGAATAAGCTAAGCGTTCTTTTAATATTTTTATGGTATGTTCACCTAAATTAGGGGGAGCTTCAGGTGTGCCTTTGATCTCTTCAGGAATTCTGAAGATGGATTTTAACGTATGATATTTTTCCCCGTTAACGCTCATTTCGCAGATCATATTATTATGTCTTATTTGCGGATCTTCAGTTAAATCTCTATAATTTTTAACATGACCACATGCTATATCATTTTTGTCACGCATTAATTCAACCCATTGGTCAGTTGTTTTTGTAAGTAAAGCCTTTTCAAAATAATCTTCAAATTCTTTTCTGTTTTTTAATCTTGTTTCGGGATCCTTGAACTTTTTATCGGATATCATCCAGTCAAGCCCTGCAAGTTCAATTATCAAAGAAGTATCAGCGGGCCCTATGGTCATAAAACTATCCTTTGTCGCATATATTCCGTAGGGATATGCGATTTTGTGACGGTTTCCCTGAAGCCCCGGCTCTTCACCTGTAAGTAGAAAACTTTGGATAAAAACCTGTTGAAAAAGGAGGAGAGAATCTAACAAGCTGGGGTCCAGCTTAACCCCTTTTCCTGTTTTTTCACGGTTTAATAAAGCTGCAAGTACCATAAAAGCACTTAAAAATCCCCCGGATATATCGGCCAGGGGAACTCCCCCTGGTATAACAGGCGCCCGGCCAGGCTCCCCGGAAAGACTAAGTATTCCGCTTTGACCACAGGCAATAATATCATAGGACGGATAATTTGCATAGGGCCCTGTCTCACCATATCCTGAAAGATTACATCGAATAATAGCTGGATTTATTTTTTTCAGGGTTTCAAAATCTGTTTTTTGTCTTTTCATCACTCCGGCACGGTAATTCGACACAACAACATCAGATATTTTAACAAGATCGTAAAAAGCTTCCAGCCCGGATTCGGTCTGAATATTTAATACCACACTCTGTTTATTTCGGGAAACAGATGTAAAATAATAGGATTCTGGGGAAACCTTTGTTTCTCCCAGTCTAAGCATGTCTCCGCCTGGGGATTCTATTTTGATAATTTCCGCTCCAAGGTCACCCAACAACATTGTCCCCATTGGCCCTGCAAGGGCCTGGGTTAAATCAAGTATACGAATACCGCTTAAAGGTCCTTTGGTAATTGCCATTTTACCTCCCTGGCTTTTGGATTGATAATATGGGTAATAATTAATTTCTTTAAGTCTGCAAACAAATATTACGCAGTTTACGTTTTTTAAAATTAATACTTGTTACTATCTATCTGATGTGTACGCAACAGGTATAATCTGACTAAACCTGTTGCGTATTTTAAATCAGCGACGCTGAATAGTTACATAACTTTTATTTTACATCCATCCACCACCGAGAGCTTTATAAAGACTTATAAAATTTAAGGTTATGGATCCCTTTGAAAGGGCAAGCTTATCCTGGAGAGAGTGCATGGCGTACTGGGTGGTGAGCACATTATTAAAATCTACCAGGCCTGCTTTATACAGGTCCATGGAAAGTTCATATGCCAAATTAGCTGCATTGGTGGCGGCTCTTAATGATTCTTTCCGTTGTTGTTCCTTTGCATAGGCAGTCAGAATATTTTCCACTTCTTCCAGGGCTTTTAATACTGTTTTTTCATATTGAATCAACGACTGTTCCTGTCTAGCCGATTGGAGTTTGATTTTCTGCCGAAGAGCTCCGGCATGAAAAATATTCCATGAGATACCAGGGCCTAAATTCCATGCTCGGCTGGCAGTTGTTAAAAGATCCCCGGAGGAAATTGATTCAAGTCCGATGGTACCCAAGAGCCTGAATTTAGGATAAAGATCTGCTGTTGCAACACCTACCCCGGCGGTCATGGCTGCAAGGTTACGTTCTGCCTGACGTATATCCGGCCGACGGCGCAAAGTTTCAGCAGGGACGCCAACAGCAATTGTT
>JAUVKE010000100.1 GCA_030592105.1 Desulfobacteraceae bacterium | reverse complement strand
TTCAAAAAGGGTGCGGGCTTCTTGTTGAAATAATTTATGATATTGTTTCACACTACTGGAATCAAAAACTTCAAATAGTATTTGTGGCAAACGGTGAATATCAGCATGACTTCAGGGAAATTGTCCGTCAGTTTGATCTGGGGTCGAGGGTGGCTGTTGCCGATTTTAATGAAAACCTTTCCAGAATAGGATATGCCGGTTCAGATTTTATTATTATGCCCTCTTTATTTGAGCCCTGCGGGCTTCCCCAGATGATATGTCAGAAATATGCGTCCATCCCTGTTGCCCGTGACACAGGGGGAATTCATGATACAGTTGAACCTTTGGATCTGATGAATAATACAGGGAGCGGTTTTTTGTTTAAAACATACGATTCCAGCGGCCTTTTATGGGGGATGCACCAGGCAATGATTTTTTACAACCTCCCTGAAAAAGTAAAAAATCCCCAGATAAAACGGATCATGGAACAAAGCTGCGAACAATTCAACCATTCAGCCACAGCCGGTAAATATATTGAATTGTACGAAAAGATGTTAAAAAGGCCATTTATTTAGACTTCGATTATTTACCTTTGGAGGCATATACCCTTAAAATACTTTCTGCTGTTTTCTCCTTCCTTGCATAAATTTTATCAATATGATAAAAATATTGAGATATGGATTAGTCTGATTGTAACTATTCAGCGTGGCTGATGAAAGATACGCAGCATGTATGATCTGATTAAAACTTTGAAATTGTTTGAACAGGATTAGAGAGCGTTAAGAAAGAATCCATCAGAGCTGAACTTATTGACGTTATTTTCTGGTATACTATTATGCAAGTTTATATTTTTAACAGATTCTTTCTTTACGACCTCTTATTTGTGAGTTTTTCATAGTTTAATCAGATTATACCTGTTGCCGTACATATCAGCTGAATAGTTAAAAATACGCTTCAGGTATGTGACTAACTGAATAGTTATCAGGAGTTTAATCATCCAAAAGATCAGCCTTTCTCAATTTCTTTCTCAAATGGATAATTGCCTGGGAATGAAGCTGGGATACTCTTGACTCTGTAATATCCAATACAGCACCTATCTCTTTCATTGTTAATTCATCCTGGTAGTATAAAGATATTACGAGCTTTTCCTTTTCGGGGAGCTCCTTTACTGCACTTGCTGTTATGGATTCGACCTCTTTTATTCTAATCTGATTAAATGCATCATTTTCAGCACCAGAGATTATTTTCCCCATCAATTTATCAGCCTCATGCCCTGAAGAATATCCTATATCGTCGAAACTGATAAAGGATAAAGAAGCCATTCTTTTTACCTTATGAAACTCACATAACTCCATGGACATTTCTTTTGCAACTTCATAATCTTCAATATCCCTGTCCAGTCTCTTTTTAAGCCCGGAATATGCTTTCTCCATTTCCCTGACTTTACTTCTTACAGATCTTGAGAGAAAATCCCTGGCCCGTAACTCACTTAATATCTCCCCTTTTATCCTGAATGAAGCATAGGTCATGAATTTATTACCACTTAACGGATCATATTTTTCTGCAGCCTGAATTAAACCGATGATCCCTGCATTAATCAAATCACCAATATCAACAACACCAACAGGGAGATTAATTGCAATTCTGTAAACAATCCGTTTAACATATGGAAGGTGTTCAGTAATTAACTGATCCCGCAAAGCTAATTTTTCTTTTTCATTTTTTGATGTTTGTACTTCCATCTGCTCTGCAATTTATCCTGTTTTTTTGTTAATAATCCAGTTTACAAGTACTATTCATTTTTTAAAAAAATTTCCCATAAATTATCTAATCTTCCCTTTGTCAGATCAGGGGGGGGGAGTTTACATATTTTTTTAGCCAGTTCAAAAAAACAGAGAGTCGACGCTGTATCAGGAAACATTTCAGCGACTATTTTTTGATTTCTCACACTCTTTGGAATCCTTTCATCTTTTAAAACATGCCCTGTATAATCGATGCTGATATCCAAAAATCTATTGGAAACAAGCTGCAATTGTTTAAAAACATAACCTGCCTCCTGAACGCTCCTTGCCAAATTAACAATTAACCTGAATTTTTTCTCGGAATATTTTAATGAAAGAACTTTCATTAAAGCATAAGCATCAGTAATAGAAGTGGGTTCAGGGGTGGCAATAACCATAATTTCATGGGCAAAGACGTTGAAATACATAACATTGGAAGAAATTCCTGCCGCAGTATCTATTAATAAAATATCCATATCTTTGATCAGAGAATTAAGTTCGGTAAAAATCCGGCCCTGCTGCTCCCGGGACAATTGTGTAAGTTCATAAATACCAGAAGCTGCAGGGAGTATCATCATACCTCCAGGCCCTTTGACAAGGATTTCAGAGATCTCTTTTTCACCCATAATAACATGGGATATATTAAATTTAGGGGCAAGTCCCAATAAGACATCCATATTCCCCAGACCTAAATCGGCATCTAAGACCAGAACCTTCTTACCCAGCAGACTAAGTGCAAAGCCAAGGTTAGCAACAATATTAGTCTTGCCGACTCCACCCTTTCCACTTGTAATGGCTATTATTCTGGTCAATTTGCTCTGAGACGGTGGTTCCTTTTTACCCGGAGGATATTTTGTACTCCTTGCTCTCCCTGAAAATTTTATTACATTGCCCAAGGGCTTATTTTTTTTCATTATCGTCCATCTCCATATGACGAATATAGCCTATATGTATTCACCAGCAGCCTTTTTATTATCTGTCATAAAAAACCTGTAATATGCTTCAACCTCTACAGAAGCACATACTTTGCAAGGAACAAAATCTTTATCTATCGCCTCCTGAATATTCTCGAATACAACAATATTTTCGAAATTTATTTTTTCCATTTTTTTGCAGTCAGGAGAATGAAAATTATTTTGATTTATATCTGCAATAAAATATTCAATGGAATCGACTGCGTCTTGATTCATCTGCTTTTTTCTGCTGGTTTTAAGTGGTTCAAGTTTATAAATATTCTTTTCTTCTTTTTTTCTTCCCAAAATCATATCAACAATGAGCCTGGGAGATGCCGGCAAAATATCATAGGGAACTTTTTGTCCATTTGTAAAATATGAAACAGGAATTTTTGTGAATATTAAAAATTTCAATATACTTTTAAAGTCATCTGTCTCATCAAGTTTTGTAAAAATAATTCTGTCCACAGAGATTAGATTAAAACCTCTTATCGTATCAGCAAGAGCCATATGCCCTGTAGTTCCGCTTAGAACAAGATGAACTTCCAGAGAATGTATCGGTTTTAGCAATGATTTCAAACGATCTATATTTTCTCGATCCCTTTGATTAATACCGCCGGTGTCTATTAAAACAAGGGGGCATTGCTCCAATCTTTTAAGGGAGATTTTTAATTCATCAATATCTGAAGCTATTTCCAGACAACATCCTATTATTTTTGCATATATATCCATCTGCTCCATTGCTCCAATCCGGGAGTCGTCAAGGCTGATTATACCAACATTAACTTGTTTTTTTATTGTATAATGAGCCGCAATTTTTGCAATCGTAGTGGTTTTACCAACGCCGGAAGGTCCTGCAAGACAGACAATTTTTTGTACCCCTGGTTCTATTTCCACAGGTTTTGCAAGCACCTTGCATTCTTCAAGGATCATGGGAAGGGATTCTTCAGGGTCTGTTTTTTTCAGCAATTCTTCCGGCAATCCTTTTATATTCAGATCATCAATAAGGTTTTGCACAATATCTTTATCAATGCCTTCCAGTGACAATATATTAAACAATAATCCCTGACGTATTTTATCAGCATTTAAATCATTTTTATCATGGATTTCATCCTTGATGTTACTTAAAAAAGTCTTTACAGGCTTAAACATATCAGACCCTTTCTCTTTTTTTGATAAACCTTTTTCCCCCCTGGTTGTTTGTAATTTAGTACTATTTTTCCCCTTTGATATTTTCTCTTGCGCAAAAACAGGACAAGGCTTGTCAATTGCGGCTGTAACAATGACCCCCGGTTTTTTACCGCAACCGGACATGGTACTTTTACTTTCAAGAGTTTTAGCATGTAGAATCACAGCATCAGGGCCGAATTCTTTTTTAATCAATCTGAATGCCTCTGCCATATCTTTTGCTTCAAATTTTTTAATCTGCATTTAAATATCCTATGGTCGCAAATGTTTCTATTTTCACATCATTTAAAATATCATTATATGAAAGTACGACTAGATCAGGGATAAACCGATCAGCAAATTTTTTAAAATGGTACCTTAAAACCGGTGAACATAAAACCAGTGGTTGAAGCTGTGACGATGCAAAAACCCCTATTTTATCTATTACCGCATTCATTATCCGTTGTGATGCTCCAGGATCCATGGCGAAAAAGGTTCCCTGGTCGGTTTGCTGAATTGCGTCTAAAAGATCTTTTTCAACATCAGGCTCAAAAACCATGGCTACGATCGTACCATGGGGAGTTTGATACAATCCTGTAATTGTTCTCGCCAGAGCCTGGCGAACATATTCAGTGAGCATAATCAAATCTTTTGTCACCGGCGCCCAATCAGCCAAAGTCTCCAAAATTGTTAAAATGTCACGAATGGGAATTCGCTCAATCAGCAGATTCTGCAAAACCTTCATTACTCCGCCCAATGAAAGGATATTGGGGACAAGTTCTTCAACCACCTTGGGATTTGATTCTTTCAGGTTATCTAATATCTGTTGGACATCCTGCCTTCCTAACAGCTCATGGGCATTACGCTTAATAATTTCTGAAAGATGGGTGGTAATAACGGTAACAGGATCAACCACAGTATATCCTAAAGATAATGCTTTTTCCTTTTCTGATTCATTAATCCAGTAAGCTGGCAGGCCAAAGGTCGGCTCAATTGTCTTTAGTCCGCCAAGGCCTTCTTGCACATTCCCAGGATTCATTGCCAAATATTTATTCATTACCAGTTCACCTTTTGCCAGCTCATTCCCTTTAAGCAGAATCATATATTCACTCTGTTTAAGCTGCAGATTATCTTTGATATGAATGGGGGGAACAACTATTCCCAAATCATGGAGCAACTGGCGCCTGATAGCTTTAACCCGATCCAGGACCTCTCCGTTTTGTTCCACATCCACCAAAGGGACAAGGGCATACCCCACCTCTAATCCAAGAATATCTATGGGAGGCAGATGAACAACTTTTTCAGATGGTTTAGCTTCTGCTTCAGCTTTTTTCTGTTTCATTGCTACATCTTTAGCAACACTTTCTTTTTGCTCCTTGGTGATCAAGAATGCTGCAATCCCTACAATAACAGCAAGTATAAAAAAAGGTAAAAATGGAAGCCCGGGCACAATTGCCAATCCCAAAAGTATAATCGCTGCAATTTTCATAACCCGGGAATTATTTAACAATTGGTCTGATATCTCCCTACCCATATTCATTTTGGTTCCGGCTCTGGTTACGATAATACCTGCTGCTGTCGATATAATAAGGGCAGGTATCTGAGAGACTAATCCATCACCCACTGTTAAGAGGGTATAGTTTTCAGCTGCTTTGGCAAAAGTCATACCATTTTGAAAAACACCAATGGTAAGGCCTCCGACAATATTGACACCAGTTATCATTATTCCGGCTATTGCATCCCCCCGAACAAATTTATTGGCACCATCCATCGACCCATAATATTCGGCCTCACGGGAAATTGTTTCCCTTCTTTCCCTTGCTTCATTGTCGTCTATAAGTCCGGCATTTAAATCGGCATCAATGCTCATCTGTTTCCCAGGCAATGCATCCAGCGTGAAACGTGCGGCCACTTCTGCAATTCTTCCTGCCCCCTTTGTTATTACGACAAAATTAATTACCACCAAAATCAAAAAGGCTATAATCCCCACCAGGAAGTTTCCACCAACAACAAAATTTCCAAAGGAATAAATAATTTTGCCGGCAGCAGTAATACCTTCATCTCCATGGAGGAGAATGACCCTGGTTGAAGCAACATTTAAAGATAACCTGAACAGGGTTACAATTAAAAGGAGCGAAGGAAATGTTGAAAATTCCAAAGGATTCTGAAGGTGGAGCCCCACAAGAAGAATTATTAAAGAGACTGTAATGCTAAAGGACAAAAACAGGTCTAACAAAATAGGAGGAATCGGCATTATCATGACACCCAGTATAATGACCACACCAAATGGCAAAATAAGTTCACCGGTTTTTGCTATTATCCCTGTATCATCAATGATTCCAGCGTTACTTCCAGTTTCCATTATTTCTGATTTCCCGGATGTTTTTATACTTTAATTTAAACAATCTGATCATTCTTTACTCCCTTTCAAAGAAAATTTGCATCTTTTATGCCAATGGTAATTACAATTTTTTCCTTCCTTTTAACCTGTACACATACGCCAGTACTTCAGCAACAGCCTTGTACAGATCGGCAGGGATGGATTCTCCAATCTCCACAACTTTATATAATACTTGCGCAAGGGGCTTTTCTTCCACTATGGGGACATTGTTTTCCATGGCAATCTCCCTTATACGCTCAGCAACAATGCCGGCCCCTTTTGCAACGACCTTAGGCGCCGCCATTATTTTAATATCATATTTAAGGGCAATGGCTAAGTGTGTTGGGTTTGTTATTACAACGTCAGCTTTTGGAACATCCTGCATCATTCTGCGCAATGCCATTTCCATCTGAGCTTTTCGTATTCTTGATTTGACAAGGGGGTCTCCCTGGGTTTGTTTTGCTTCCTCTTTTATTTCCTGTTTAGACATTTTTAAATTTTTTTCAAACTCCCACTTTTGATAAGCATAATCCAACGCAGCCAAAATTATCAGAACCAGACAGGTATAAATACATATTTTAAATGATGTTATCCCTATATAAGCAAGTATATCAATAACACCCATATGAATCAGGGCCGGAAATGCAGGGATCTCTTTTTTTACCATTACATACGAGACACCACCTATAATCCCCACCTTTAAAATGGATTTAACTACTTCCACCAGGGATTTAAGTGAAACAAATTTTTTCATGCCACTTATGGGATTTAATTTGGACATTTTGGGGGCAAGGGGCTTAAAAGTGAATAAAAAACCGAATTGTGCAATATTTCCAACAATTGCGGCAATAATAACCGCAACAAATAACGGAATTAATATCAACAGTATCTGCTTAAGAGTCTGCAATAATAAGTTGGTAATGCTTTCTATATTTAATTTATCAGGAGCAAGGTTTTCCAGCATAAACCGCATAAAATTATCAAGATCCAAAAGCATCTTGACCCCTGCAAAATAGAATACTCCCAGTGCAAAAAGCAAAATAAATACTGCACCTGCTTCTTTACTTACAGCAACCCGGCCTTCACTCCTGGCTTTACTCCGTTTTTTTGGAGTAGGCGCTTCAGTTTTTTCCTGAAAGCTGTCATCAGCCATAATACTACCTGAGAATCTATATCTACATATGTTTTAATAAAAGCAGAAGTTCTTTTCCCAAGCTGTTAAATAACTGCTGAAAAATTGTATCAAACAACGGAAGAAAAAAACCCAAAAATAAAAGCCCGACAAAAATTTTAACAGGCATGGCCACAAACATTATATTCATCTGGGGAGCAGTGCGGGCAGTCAGCGCAAAAGCCACACTTACAAGCAAAAGTACTGCCATCAAAGGGGCGGCAACTTTAACGCCTATGACAAACATATTTCCCCCAAGGTTTATGATTATTTCCATTAATGGCTTATTGAGTTGAAAATCAAAAGGAGGGATCATTGCAAAACTTTCCACAAGGGCACGCAGAATCAAGTGATGAGCATTTGTAATTAAAAATATCAGCAATGCAAACATATTAATAAATTGAGAAACTGTAGTAATATTAGCATTAATGGTTGGATCCAGAGTACTTGACATACTTAAACCCATCTGAATCCCATTCAATTGCCCTGCAAGCTGAATTCCGGCGAACAATAGTTTTACACAAAGACCGATAATTGCTCCGATCATAATTTCACTTGCAACACCAATTGCAAAATAGACTGGTTTATATGTAAATATATCTTCATTTATATTTACCACTGGAAAAAGAATAATACTTATGGAGAATATAAGCCCAGCCTTAAAAAGAACAGGAATGCTTTTGTTATCAAAAACAGGCACCATCAGCATGATTGCTGACACACGCAAAAATATTAAGAGGAATATCTGAATCTGGGGTAAAGAAATATTTATTGTACCATCCATCTCATAAAATTTATAATCTCGTTTTGATTCTTCCAGGAAAAAAGCCCGGAAGAAATAGATTAAAAAATAAACGGTTTTTAGTGCTATTTAACAGTAGTGTCCGGTTAGAAAATTGTAAAAAAAGAAAATACGGGAAGTTTAATTGTTTTTTCCGCTATTGCGAATAAATTTCTTGAATTTCTAAGTTTGCTCCTCCAAAATTGCGAAACTCGTTCGTGCCTCACTCAAACAATCGCAATTTTTTGGCTACG
>JAUVKE010000363.1 GCA_030592105.1 Desulfobacteraceae bacterium | reverse complement strand
GTGTATGCGTCGGGTCTGGCTTGATCATTTTCGGTTCTGTAACCGGAGATGGTGGTACCATATGGACAGCTGTTGTATTTTGGGCAATAGGTCAGGGAATGCTGATAATTGCAGGGTTGATCTATAATTTTATAACCTGGTATGATATACACAAAGAGATTGAAAAAGATAATGCCGCAGCAGGAGTAAGCTTTGCAGGTGTTCTTATTGCTGCAGGTATAGTTGTAGGTACAGCTGCTAAAGTTGATTTTGAATCGTGGTCAGTACAACTCCCTGAATTTATAATAATTGCTGTTTTTGGTCTTATTCTTCTTCCTGTCATTCGTATTCTTACAGACAAAATTCTTTTACCCACAGTAAAACTTTCCAATGAAATAGCCAAACAGGAGAATCCGAATGTGGGAGCTGCATATATTGAAGCTCTTTCTTACATAGCTGGGGCACTAATTATCTGCTGGTGCGTATAATCAAAAAAAGCTCAATTCTAAAAATATCACTTTTTGCAACCGGGTGTGCAGGTATCGTGGCGGAGTTTGTTTTATCTACTATTGCCACTTATCTTATTGGAAATGCTGTTTTTCAGTGGACAATAATTATGTCACTGATGCTTTTTGCAATGGGACTCGGAAGCAGGTTGAGCAGGCACATCGTTACCAGACTCCTGGATGCATTTATTATTACAGAGTTTACCCTTTCCCTGCTTTGTGCCGTATCTGCCGAACTTGCATATGCTCTCTCCTCTTATTCCTGTTATACAAATCTTGTAATCTATGCACAGGCAATTATTGTTGGAACTCTTATCGGCCTTGAGATTCCACTTGTTATACGGTTGAACCAGGAATATGAAGAACTCAGAGTAAATATTTCAGATGTTTTGGAAAAAGATTATTTTGGTTCTCTTTTGGGGGGACTTTTTTTTGCTTTTTTTGCACTTCCGCATCTTGGGCTCACATATACTCCCATTTTCCTGGGCGCCGTTAATTTTCTGGTAGCATCGTTACTTTACTGGCGCTTTAATTCTCTTATAAACCGAAAAAAACTTATCGCATGTTTTTTTTCTGTTTCTTTTATTTTTCTTGTTCTTCTTGGTCTTTTTGCCGTTCCAATAATCAGATATGGAGAGCAGCAAAAATATAAAGACAAGGTTATCCTGTCCACGCAAACATTATATCAGAAAATTGTAATTACTAAGTGGAAAGAGTTTTACTGGCTTTATATTAACGGTCAGGAACAATTTTCCACATTTGATGAAGAAAAATATCATGAGCCACTTGTTCATCCTGCCATGAAACTTTCCTCTAATATGGAAAATGTGCTTGTTCTTGGAGGCGGTGACGGCCTGGCTTTAAGAGAAATCTTAAAATATTATAAAGTTAAAACTGTTTTTTTAGTCGATATAGATCCGGAAATGACGACTCTTGCAAGAAAACATCCTGTTTTACTCACAATAAACAAAGGTTCTTTAAATGATGCCAGAGTAAAACTAATACATAAAGATGCTGCTCGATTTATTGCAGAAGATTCAGCCATGTATGGTGTTATCATTGCAGATCTTCCTGATCCTGACTCAATAGATCTTATGCATGTATAATCGGAAAGCTTTTATAATGATCTCCGCAGACATTTAATTGCAGGGGGCGTGCTGGTTACACAGGCATCAAGCCCTTATTTTGCAAGGGACGCATTCCTGTGCATAATAAAAACTATGGAAAAAGCTGGTTTCCATACTATTCCATATCATAATCAGATCCCTACTATGGGTGAATGGGGCTGGGTTATGGGTATAAAAAACAATGATGTTAAATCTTTTAATATGAAAAAAATTGTTTTAAATATTGATTTTAAAGATATAGAAACACGGTTTTTAAATCAGGATGCTTTGATTTCAATGCTTCATTTTGGCAAGGGAGCAATTGATAAAAAATATATGGAAAAGATAAAAGTAAATTCAAAATTAAATCCGGTTCTTTATCACTATTATTTATCAGGTTCCTGGGGTATGTATTAAGGAGACTGCTGATTATAACCAGCAGTCTCCTTAGAATCCTGCAGAAGGTGGGACGAAAAGTTATAAAAGATTATATTTATCACGAAGTATTCCAGATAGCTTTTGTACAATAGAGAAAGCTTTTTCCACTGTTTTCTCTTTGTCAGGATTAACAAGACAGCAGGTAGCCGGAGAAAGCATACTTCTTTGCAGCATATGTTGAATATCAATACCCTTTTTTGCCAGATTTTGCCATACATTTTCCAGTTGAGCTATTAAGGAATTCATATTCTCTTTTTCAAAAGCCTCAAAACCTGTTGGAACTATTCCCCATACAAGAATACTGCCGTTATCAAGGAACCGTTTTATTGCAGGCGCATAGGACGAAAAGATTTCCGCGTTAGTATAAATATCAAGAGAGAGAATGTCAAGATTTAAACCAAGTAAAAAATCCCAATCCGGATTACCGCAAAGATGTATGCCGCGTGGTCGATCAACCATTGAAAAAAACAGATCAAGATCGCCTTTTGCTTTAAGATCATTATAACCGGCCATGGCAGAAAAAAGATACTGCAGCCCAGGCTCATCCACGAACATAAACGCATTTTTATTAAGAACTTTCAGTCTGTTTAATTGTGCATTTATTCTCTTAGCCATGAATTCAAACATAAAGGGACGCACTGAGTCATCAAAAAGAATCGGGCGTTCATCCTGATCTAAAACATTAAAACCAAAACTGATCGGCCCCTCAAGCTGCCCCCTTATGGCAGGTTTATCAGACAGATCCATTTCAAGAAAACGATGATAAACCACTGAATACTCCCTGCTGATATCAAAATATGATGAATCATCAAAATGACCAAGAGTCTCTTCCAGTTCCAGAATGAATTTATCCATGGAAAATTTCAAAGTCCGCTTATCCAGATCCAGAAGGATGCCGGGAAAGTGCTCAGCCGCCTGAACATACATATCTTCGTAATAGCTGTAATTTGGTAACTGGGGCCAGAATGGAACATCCGCAGAGAGAGCCAGCTCAAGCGCACGTTCCGTATCTGTATGCGGCATAACTGCCATGGCTGTTGTTAAAAG
>JAUVKE010000367.1 GCA_030592105.1 Desulfobacteraceae bacterium | reverse complement strand
TGATACATCAAGTGGTAATGAATCTGTGTACTAATGCGTTTCATGCCATGGAGGCGACCGGCGGCACCCTTGAAGTAAGCTTGAGTAAAACAGATTTGTCGTCCGATGATTTAACCGGTCTTGATATAACAGCCGGAGAATATATCTGTTTAAGGGTGGGGGATACAGGGTACGGGATGGAACATGACGTATTAATAAAGATATTCGACCCTTACTTTACTACCAAGGAGACAGGCAAAGGTACCGGACTGGGACTTGCCGTGGCACATGGAATTGTAAAGAGCATGGGCGGAGATATTCGCGTGGAGAGTGAAGCAGGCAAAGGTACTCTTTTTTATATTTATCTACCTGTGATAAGAGAGACATTTGAATCTGAGAAAAGTGAGATGAACAAAATACTGCCTGCCGGTACTGAACATATCCTGATAGTAGACGATGAAGAGATGATTACTTTAATGGAAAAACAGATACTGGAGAACCTTGGCTATAGTGTAACAGCCTGTACACGCGGCTTAGAGGCTCTTGATCTGTTTTCAGCCCAGCCTGCTGTATTTGACCTTGTAATTACCGATTTGACCATGCCCGATATAACTGGTGATAAACTGGCAAGTGAGCTTTTGAAGATACGTTCTGATATTCCGATTATTCTCTGCACCGGACACGAAAAAAAAATATCCAGGAAAAGAGTTGAAGCCCTTGGTATCATTGCCCTTTTGCTAAAACCTGTTATACTAAAAGAACTTGCAGGGATGGTTCGTGATGTGCTTGATAATACGGATTTGGATAGCTGAATCTATTTGTTATAAATTGGTTCCTTTCATTTTATGTATAAAAGGATATACTTTGCAGGCTATACAGAATCTTAAAACTGCCTCAAGAGCAGCAAAAAGCATAAAAATTGAACCAAGAACCAGGCTTATTTTTTGAAAATTGAGAAGATAAGAGACCGCTATCATGCAACAAAATATAAATCCGATCTTGGCAGCAAAAATTTTGGGCCCTGCATTAACCATTAAAGGTTTTATTTTAAAAATCCGGAGAATAATTTTACTGATGGCGCTGTAAAAGCTATAGGACAGATTAAGAAAGCCGCGTATAAAAAAATCGACAGATAAAATCAGGATAATCCATTTATAAGGTGTGAAAAAAAAAATTATAATAGAAAGAAGAGCTAAAACTGCATTTATTTGTACAGCTCTTTCATTCACTTGTTTAAACGATATGGGGCACATCTCTTTCATAACTAAAAACTCCTTTCAATATTTAAAAATTGTCAATTATTTTTGTGCGGGATCTAATCCCCAGGAATTATTTTTCGCACCTTGATTCCACTGGAATCAAGAAAGGTTTTTATGTTTGAAATTGTATACGTACCGTAATGAACCATGGAAGCTATCAGGGCTGCATCTGCTTTTCCCTTTGTTAAAACATCTTTCAGGTGTTCCGGTTTGCCTGCACCACCGGATGCTATTACAGGAATATTTACATTTTCGGAAATAAGTGCTGTAAGTTTAATCTCGTACCCGTGCTGCATGCCATCAGCATCAATAGAATTAAGGCATATTTCTCCTGCCCCAAGTTTCTGTGCTCTTTGTGCCCACTTTAAAGCATCTATGCCCATATGTTTTCTACCGCCATTTATGACAATTTCATAACCTGAAGGGATTTTATCAGTTTGGCCAGTATATTTTACATCCATCCCCAGCACAATACACTGGTTTCCAAAAGCTTTGGCACCTCTTGAAATAATTTCCGGATTAAGCACAGCCGCAGAATTAACGCTTATCTTTTCAGCTCCGGCAAGTAAAACGTTTCGCATATCATCAATATCCCGTATCCCTCCTCCAACGGAAAAGGGAATAAAAATAGTCTTTGCCACCCGCCTTACAACATCAATCATAATATCCCTTTTCTCATGGGATGCTGTTATATCGTAAAATACAATCTCGTCAGCACCCTGTTCATAATAGAACCTGGCCATATCAACAGGATCACCGATATCGACATTATTTTTAAATTTAATCCCTTTTGTTGTTCTGCCTTCACGAACATCAAGGCATGGTATTATCCGTTTGCTTAACATGGTTGCCACCTGCAAAAATTATCTAAAAGTTTAAGTCCTGGAATACCACTTTTTTCAGGATGAAACTGAGTTGCAATTATATTATCAAAACCTGTTACAGACGAAAAAGAGATTCCATAATCTGTATATGCAAGAGTATTCTCAATTTTTTCAGGATCAGGATAAAAGCTGTGGACAAAATAAAATTCGTCCTCTTCTTTTAAACCGGAAAGTACCTGATGGTTATTTTTGATTTTCAACCTGTTCCAGCCCATATGGGGAATTTTAAGAATTGTGCCGGCTTTATCCTGAAGCTGTGAATCAAATGGTCTGACATTCCCTTTGATAATTCCTATGCACTTTGTATTATTTTCATCACTGTGAGTCATTATTATCTGGGTGCCAAGGCATATTCCCAAAATTGGCTTTCCTTTAAGAAACGCATTTTTTATAGCATTATCAAGGTTTAAAGCTTTTAGACTTTCCATGGCTGAACCTGCTGCTCCAACACCGGGAAATATTATTCTTTCAGCTTTATCTATTATTTTTATATCTTTTGTAATAATACATTTGAAACCAAGGTGAGCTACAGCGTGAGCAACACTGGCCAGATTCCCTGCATTATAATCAATTATTACTATCATAAATATATATCCGTTTAATTAAAATTTTATGCGGCAGTCAGGCAGTTATCTTTTTAGATTCATTCCAGAGAGTATCCATCTCTACCCTGGTCAGGGATTCAAGAGTTATTCCTTTTTTGTTAACTGTTTTTTCCATGTACTTAAAGCGGTTTTCAAATTTTTGTATCGATTCTGTAAGTGCTGTTTCAGGGTGAATCTTTGCAAAACGGGCTATATTAACCATTGTAAAAAGAATATCACCAAATTCCATGGCAGACTTATTATTATTTTTATCTGTATTATTAAAGAGTTCTATCTTAAATTCTTCAAATTCTTCATTTACTTTTTCTATAACACCAGAGAT
>JAUVKE010000097.1 GCA_030592105.1 Desulfobacteraceae bacterium | reverse complement strand
AGGAAGAGTCGTAAGTATTCAAATACCATGATGACCATTAAATTTAAGAAGCTAAAATTCAAATCCCTGTTTCTTTTCAATATTATCATGGCTTCTATCTAAAAACCAAGTAGAATTAAAGTAACTATTATGCAAGAAGATCGTAATAAAATTCTCGTTGACAGCATCAAAAGACTGCTCCGAAGGGATGCCGTATCCCATCTGAAAAAAATTGTTAATAAAACACATGCGGCTGATCTGTCCATAATATTTCGTTCCCTTTCCCTTCACGACCAGCATAAGCTTTTTCACATGATAGAAGATACCGAACAAAAAGGTATCCTGTTAAGTGAACTTGATGAAAATGCTTTTCCTGATTTTGTTGACGCGCTGGATATAGACGACATTGTTTCAATACTTGAACAGATGCCTAAAGACGATGTTGCAGATTTAATAGTACGTTTCCCAAAAGAAAAAGCCGACACGATCCTGGAGAAAATGAACCAGGAAGGCTCCGACGAGGTTGAGGGGCTCCTCAGTTACAAAAAAGATACTGCCGGTGGAATCATGGTTCCCGACTTTATAGCCTTAAGCGAAGACACAACAGCTAAAGAGGCCATAGAATCCCTGCAAAAAGAGCATCAGGATGTTGAAATGCCCTTTTATCTCTATGTTTTAAATGAGCAGGAAAAGCTGCTGGGAGTTATCTCTCTGCGTCAGCTTGTGGTGGTTCCCCCGCAAACACCCCTTAAAAAATTTATGACATCAGATGTCTTTTACGTAACCACAGATACTGACCAGGAAGAAGTGGCAAAACTTGTAGCCAGATATGATATTCTTGCTGTCCCTGTTGTAGACGATAAAAACAGACTTGTTGGAATTGTCACAGTGGATGATGTTATAGATATTTTCAGGATGGAAGCCACAGAAGACATACTGAAAATGGCAGGTTTGGGGGAACAGTTTACAGAAACACAATCTATTTTTAAAAGTACAAAAACACGTCTCCCCTGGCTATTTGCAAGCTGTATAGGTGGTATACTGGCCTTATTCATTATTAAGCACTTTGAATCAAGCCTGTCTGAATCCCTATTCCTTGCCCCATTTATTCCTGTTATAATGGGAATGGGTGGAAACATAGGGACCCAGTCATCCACAATAGTTGTAAGGGGTATTGCAACAGGACGTTACGACTTTAAAGACCTGCAAAAAGTTGTATCAAAGGAACTTGCAATAGGATCAATCCTGGGAATAATTTACGGGTGCATGATCGCCTCGGTGGCACAGCTTCAATACAACACGCTATTACTATCTGTATCTGTTTCAGCCGCAGTATTCACATCAATGTCAGTTGCAGCCTTTATAGGCTCAATGTTCCCCATGATATTTGCAAGAATGAACATTGATCCTGCCGTTGCCACAGGCCCCTTTGTAACCTCAACCATTGATATTGTAAGCATATTTTGCTACTTTAAAATAACGACTCTCCTCATCGGCATATAAATAAAAAAAATGACAAGTTTCGCATCGCCTGCCATTCTTCTTAAGCGGATCAACTTCGGAGATTATGACCTGATAATTACATTTTATACACTTGCAAGGGGTAAAATGTCGATTATCGCAAAATATGCAAAAAAAAGCACTAAACGCTTTGCCGGAATATTAGAGCCATTTTCAGCCATGGAAATAATCTGCAGTTCAGGCAAAGGAAATCGCCTGCCTGTTTTACAGGAAGCAACATTAAAGGAACCATTTTCTAAAATCAGAACAAGCGTATACAAAACTGCATATGCCAGCTACTGGGTTGAATTAATTGATAAATGGGTGGAAGAAGGGGAACAGCATACAGAGCTTTTCAACCTGCTATGGTATATCCTTGAAAAACTGAATAAAGAGAATATACCCCAGGAAACCCTTTCAATACTTTTCCAGATAAAATTTATGATACTGGCCGGAATGGAGCCGAACCTATCCTGCTGTACGACCTGCCACACAAAAACCGACGATATTAAGCAAAATCGGATATATTTTGATCTGGACAATGGAGGGCTCATCTGCGCCGGATGTTCACAGGGCAGCCAAAGGGGACGGATTCCCCTTGCAAAAGGGACTGTAAAGCAGCTTCTATGGATAGAAAAGAATCAGCTGCCCATTGCTCAAAAAATAAAATTTTCTACAAATGCCACAAAGGAATCACTTTTTTTTCTGGAAACTTTTGTCCCCTATCATATTAAAAAAATGCCAAAAAGTTTAGACTTTTTAAGGCAGATACGAAGGAGCATCTAAATTGGCTGATAATATTAAAAAAATACTTGAATTAAATGATATTAAAGCCTCCGCACCCTGCAGAATCGATTTAGGCGGCACCCTTGATATCAAAACTTTTTATTATCCCCTAAGGCATTTTATGCCGTGCACTTTTAATATAGCTCTGGATTTGAGAACCCATGTCAAGCTTCTTCCCTTTGAGGATAAAAAGGTAAAAATCACCTCCCACGGGTTTGAAAGTGCGGAGTTTTACCTGGATAAAGCACCTTTTGATCACCCCCTGGGACTCATGTTTGCAATAGCATCATACTTCCTGGCAGGAGGAGGAGTTCATATTACTATAGAATCATCCTCCCCCCCTAAAAGCGGACTGGGGGGCTCATCTGCCGCAGCCATCGCCCTTGTCGCCGCATTCTCAAAACTTTTAAATCATATGGGTGAAACCGAAATTTCAAAAAAAGATACTGCAATACTCGCCCATGCCATTGAGGAGAGCGTGGCCGGTGTACCTTGCGGGTTGCAGGACCAGTTAGCCGCTGCCTATGGGGGCGTAAATGCGTGGTACTGGAAAGCAGGCTTAACAGAGTCGACATTTAAAAGAAAACAGATTTACAATGAAAAAGAATCAAAAGACCTGGAAAAACGGATTCTTATTGCCTATTGCGGCATTCCCCACGAATCAAAGGATGTCAACAGTAAATGGGTAAAACAGTTCCTTGCCGGAAAAAATCGAAATCTCTGGATTGAAATAGCCCAATGTACCAACAGCTTTATTGAGGCGCTATCCAGACACGATTTTCAAATGGGAGCATCAATCATGAACAAAGAAACCAGGATAAGACAAAAAATGACCCCGGAAGTCCTTGATGGGGTGGGTGTAAAACTCGTTGATTCCGCTGTAAAAAACCGGTGTGGCGCAAGGTTCACAGGAGCAGGAGGAGGGGGATGCATATGGGCACTGGGAGAAGAAAAAAATATTACCGAATTAAAAACAGAATGGGGAAATATCGTCACAGAAAATGAAAATGCTTCTATTTTGAATACAAATATTGATTTAAAAGGTGTTCTATAGATGTTCAGATAATAAATTTCATAAAGCCGGATGGCGAAACTGAGCTATGGTGAAATTTAAAAAACTCTGGCTGTTTAAGCGGAGCGAGTTCCAGAGGTTTTTAAATTTTATTATAGCTCAGTTTATTGCTGAAATTCGACCAGGTTCTGAAATTTATTATATGAACATCTATATAAGGTAAGAGTTCGCATAAAGGATAAAAATTAATGTATTTTCAAGATGTAATACTAACATTGCAAAAATATTGGTCTAACAGGGGATGTCTTCTCCTTCAACCCTACGACATTGAAGTCGGCGCCGGAACATTTCATCCGGCAACACTCTTAAAAGTACTGGGACCCGAGCCATGGAAAGCGGCTTATGTTCAACCATCAAGACGCCCCACGGACGGCCGTTACGGAGAAAATCCAAACAGACTCCAGCATTATTACCAGTTTCAGGCAATACTAAAACCATCTCCATCTGATATTCAGAAAGAATACCTTCAAAGCCTCAAAGCCCTTGATATTAATCCCCTTGAACATGACATAAGATTTGTCGAAGACGACTGGGAATCACCAACCCTTGGAGCATCCGGCCTGGGATGGGAAGTCTGGCTCGACGGCATGGAGATTACCCAGTTCACCTATTTTCAGCAGGCCGGCAGCATGCAGCTTCAACCGGTATCAGTTGAAGTCACCTATGGTCTGGAACGGATAACCATGTATCTCCAGGGGGTGGACAATGTCTATGACCTTCAGTGGAACAAGTCAATAAAATACGGAGACGTTCACCATCAGCAGGAGGTGGAGCAGTCCACATACAACTTTGAAAAGGCTGATATTAATATGCTCCTTGACCTGTTTGGAAAATACGAAAATGAGGGAAAATCTCTTATTAAAGACTCCTTAGTTCTTCCTGCATATGAATACTGCCTGAAATGTTCCCATATTTTTAATCTTCTTGACGCACGGGGAGCCATAAGTGTCACGGAACGAACCGGATATATTGCCAGAATCAGGAACATAGCAAGGAGCTGCGCCAAAGCCTACCTCACCCAGCGGGAAGATTTAGGGTTTCCATTATTGAAAAACAGCAAGTAAATACAGGTGTAAATAATGAACGATCTATTGATTGAAATAGGAACAGAAGAGATACCTGCGGGATATATTGAACCGGCTCTTGAATCATTTTCATCTATTCTTTTAAAAAAACTCTCTGATCATCGTATAGAATATAAAGATTCCAGGGTTTACGGAACCCCGAGAAGGCTGGCCATACATATTACCGATCTCTCAGACAAACAGGCTCCCGTTATAACTGAAATTTCAGGCCCCCCCCAGCGTATAGGTTTTGACGAAAACGGAAATCCAACAGTGGTTGCAAAAAAATTTGCAGAAAAAGCCGGTATCAATATAGATGAAATAAAAACAAAAGAGACAAAAAAAGGTCTATATCTCTATGCCGAAAAAAAAGATGCTGGAACCTCGACAAAAAAAATACTTGCTGAAATACTTCCAAAAACAGTTCTTTCCATCCCCTTCCCCAAAACCATGAGATGGGGAGACCTTTTAATCGAATTCGCCAGACCCATACACTACATACTTGCCATCCTCGGCGATACTGTAATCCCGTGGAATACAAAGGATATACAAAGTGGAAATTTGAGCTGCGGCCACTATTTTATGCACCCTGACATGATAGAGATATCGGTCCCTGACCAGTATGTGGAAAAATTACGCAAAGTTTACGTACTGGCAGATATAAAAGAGAGAAAGCTCACCATTGAAAAAGAAATATCCAGCGCAGCTTCAAAAACAGGTGGAGAGATATTACCCGACCCTGACCTGGTAAAAACAGTAACAAACCTTGTGGAATATCCAGTGGTTGCCACGGGGAGCTTTGACACTAAATACCTTGAACTTCCCGACGAAGTCCTGACAACCTCAATGCGTGAACACCAGAAATATTTCAGCGTGATCAACGATCAAAAAAAACTTCTCCCCTATTTTATTGTGGTAAATAACACATTGGCAACGGACATGGAACTGGTTGTAAAGGGCCATGAAAGAGTACTCAGATCGCGCCTTGAAGATGCCATGTTCTTCTTTAAAACAGATCTTAAAATCTCCTTTGACACACGAATTGAATCATTAAAAAGTGTCCTTTTTCAAAGAGAACTGGGAACAATATATGACAAAATTAAACGGGTTAAAAAAACAGCAGAATTATTAGCAGATTTAATTAAGGCTGACCCCGCTGCAAAAAAGCATATATCGAGAGCAGCCTGGCTTAGCAAAGCTGATCTGGTGAGCCACGTTGTTATTGAATTTCCAAAACTCCAGGGAATTATGGGAAGAATATATGCCGGCAAACAAGGAGAAGAGACTCCAGTGGCGCAAGCCATGGAAGAACATTATATGCCCACCCGGTCAGGGGGAGATCTCCCTGAATCGACAATCGGATCCGTAATATCCATTGCCGACAAAATAGATACCATATGCGGCTGTTTCTGCGCAGGGCTTCAGCCCACCGGAACCACAGATCCCCACGGTCTCAGACGCCAGGGAATCGGGATTATTCATATAATACTGAATAAAGATTTTACTTTTTCCATAAAACAGTTGATAGATGAAACTTTAAAAACATTTGAAAAAAGACTCTCCTTTAATTTTTCCAAAACATCTGATGCAATTCATACCTTTTTTCAAGACAGATTAACTAATATTCTAATTGACGAAGGATTTGCCAAAGACACAATAGCTGCCACACTAGCTGCTTCTGCAGATTGCCTCCCTGATGTTTTAAAAAGAATCAAGGCTTTAAAAAAACTGAGAGCAGAACCGAATTTTGAACAGATCGCCATTACTTTTAAACGGGTGGTCAATATTATCAACAAATCAAAAAAAGAAAAAACAGATATTAAGAGAGACCCTGTTAACCAGACCATTTTTGACCACCCATCTGAAGCCCACCTCTATGCAGAGTATGAAAAAATCAAAAGCCTGATTTTTACACACATGGAAAAAGGAGAATTCTCCAAAGCTCTTTACGATATGGCAAAGCTGCGGAAACCTGTGGACGATTTTTTTGACAACGTAATGGTCATGGATAACGACTTAACTCTCCGTAACAACAGACTTGCATTATTATCAGAAATCTCAAGCCTTTTTGGAAATTTTGCCGATTTTTCAAAAATCGCAACATAAGATTTAGCTATTTCGCTGCAGTAGTGTCCGGTTAGAAAGTTGCAAGAAAGAAAATACGGAAAATTTAATTGTTTTTTTCGCTATTGCGAATAAATTTCTTGAATTTCTAAGTTTGCCATCAAATATCAGGACTGAGCTATGGTGAAATTTAAAAAGCTCTGGTTGTTTGAGCGCAGCGAGTTTAAGAGATTTTTAAATTTTATTATAGCTCAGTCTATTGTTGAAATTATAACCATACCCAATAAAAATCAGATGTTAGCAAAATCAATAAATGAAAATAAAATACCACCCCGAAAAGCACTGAATTTAATCGAGGGGTTAACCAATTATCTCCATTTTTTATCAGATATGGGATGCACAGGGTTTGACTGCTCAAAAGAGAGTCTTAAACTAATTGAATCATTGAGCACCACCTGCCAAACCCTCGATGAAATCGAATCCAGAATAAAAAACTGCAAATTATGCGGATTATGCTTAAAACGGACAAATATCATATTCGGCGCAGGTAATAAAAAAGCCAGGCTCATCTTTATCGGGGGAGCCCCAGGCGTAGATGATGATAAAAATGGAACACCCTTTACCGGAGCTGCAGGCGATCTTTTAACCAACATTATAAAGGCTATGGAACTCACAAGGGATGATGTATACCTTTGCACCCTGGTCAAATGTTTTCCACAAGACAACAAAAAACCGACCCCAAAAGAGATAAAAACCTGCTTACCTTTTTTAAAAGAGCAGCTAAAAGCGATTAACCCCAATTTTATCTGTACCCTCGGAGAGACAGCAGCGCAAACGCTTTTAAATACCAGAGAACCTCTTTCCATGTTAAGGGGGAAATTCCATAATTACAACGGCATGCAACTTATCCCCACATATCACCCTTCCCATCTTCTGAAAAATCCCGCGGATAAACGTCCAGTATGGGAAGACATGAAAAAAATAATCAAGGAATACAAAAAAATAAATGAAGCAAAAAGTAACAGACCCCGGAATTAACTGGCCTGATCTCATTGCCGGCAGATTAATAAAACGATATAAACGTTTTCTTGCAGATGTGGAGCTTGAAAACGGCAAAATAGTCACTGCCCACTGCCCCAATTCAGGAACAATGAAAGCCTGTTCAAAACCGGGACAGCCTGTATTTATTTCATATCATGACAATCCAAAACGGAAACTTAAATACACCTGGGAAATAATTGAAATGCCGACCTCACTGGTGGGCGTTAATACAATGGTTCCCAACAGGCTTGTAAAAACATCCATAGAAAACAGGATGGTACCGGAATTAAATAATTATGACACAATTAAACCGGAAATAACTGTAAGTGACAAATCAAGGCTTGATCTTCTTCTCACAAACAAAAACAGCACAGAAAAATGCTATGTTGAAATAAAAAACTGCACACTTGTTGAAGATGGGATAGCCAGCTTCCCGGATGCTGTGACAAAAAGAGGGCTGAAACATCTTATTGAGCTTCAAGAACTGGTGGCACAGGGAAACAGGTGTGTGATGTTTTACCTGATACAAAGGATGGATGCAAAAAAGTTTAAACCAGCAGATACCATTGACCCGGCTTATGGAAAAGAGTTAAGAAAAGCTGTTGAAAATGGAGTTGAAGTTCTTGTTTATGATGTAATAATCGATCCTGAAAAAATAATATTAAACAAAAAAATCCCCTTCACAATGTAACCCTCCCCTTCAACTTTGCTACCTTATACCGGTGTTTGTCAAGTAAGTTGTCGCCTAAACCAAATTTATTTTTTAAAAAAAATTGCCTGTAATCCAATATTACCTGACCTATTCTTTAACTGCGGGGTTCGCCCAAACCTCGCAGTCAGGGAAAAGGGGAGACGCGTCCCCCGTCCCCTACTATTCCCAAATTCAATTTCACCTGACTCCGGAGGGTAATCTGTTAAAAAATCTTCCATATTAATCTTAAATCATAACGCAGAAGTCAGGGGCAGCCAAGGCTTCCACTGACTTTATAAAAAATGATAAATTTCAATTTTACAACAATATGTCAAAGCGGCTCGACCCTGGCT
>JAUVKE010000050.1 GCA_030592105.1 Desulfobacteraceae bacterium | reverse complement strand
TATAATACCAAAGACCTTGATCAAATTTGATGAATCCTCAGGATCGCTCACATTAAGATCAGCATCAAATTGTGTATCACCAATCTTGCATGCAACAAGATGTCCCACTGCTACCTGTTGATCTTTCTGAAAATTAAATCCCTGCACAACATCGCAATTATAACTTGATTCAGCCATTTTAAGTATCTCCTTATAATAAGTTAAAGTCTAGCATCCAGCATAAGTTCCGTATCCATACCTTCAAACTGTATATGGGGCAAAATTGCCATTTTACAGTCATACCAGCCAATCATCCCCTCACGTTCAACCACATCTACGGATGCAGCTTTAAACGGATAATAACGCAGGGTAAGATCATCCGGATCAACCACAGTGGTAACGTATTGAAAAATCCAGTTGTTAAGAGTCTTTTTAATATATTCAGCATTTGCGCTGCTTCCGATATTGTCCCGCATGATCGATTTAATATAATGAGCAATACGTGTAATAGAAAATGTATAAGATAGATTGGTAACCAGCTGAGAATTTTCAGAGTCTTTAGGATCTTTAAACTTTTTAGGTTTTTTGAGTGATTGGCAACTGAAAAAACATGCGTCTGCAGTTCCTTTTCTATAAACCAGTGGCATAAAACCAGAGTTGGCAAACTCAAGTTCACGATAATCCGGCATGGCCATCTCAATTGGACTTTTCGTCTCCTCTTCACCGCGTAAGTTAAATGTATGCACAGGAAGTCCGCTTACCAGGCCGCCGCCCTTTGGGCCGCGCAGATACTGACACCATCCTGACTGGGCAAAAGAACGTACCATATTTTGTGCAAACAGCATTGAAGCGCTACCCCAAAGATAATCTTTATCATTATCTCCATGCACCTCTTCCTGAAAAGGGATATCCCTGCATGGATTTGTTTCCGGATCACAAGGAAGGCGGGCAATATATCTGGGAAGGGTTAACCCAAGATAAGCAGCTTCTTCTGAGTCGCGCAATTTATCCCACGATCCGTATTTTGGATGGCTCATAAGCCCTTCAAGGTCTTTGATAGCAGCCAGTTCTTCGATGGAATTGCACCCGAAAAATTTTGGGGAAACAGCTCCTACAAAAGGGGCATGACTGGCAGCAGCTATTTTCCCCATAATTTTCAGCCAGAATTCATCATGTGGAGTATGCTCAAATTCATGCAGACCGATAATACTGCCAAAGGGCTTTCCGCCATACTGGTCATATTCGCTTACATAAACCTTTTTAAAAAGTGCGCTCCCTGTAATATCAACAGCATTGGCTTCAAAATCATCATAAAGCTCCTCTTTATCAACATCAAGGATGTCTATCATGATATCTGCCTTGAAATTGGTATTCAAAACAAGATCATTTAAAGAACGCCAGTTAGATTCCACTTTTTTAAAATCTGCATGATGTATTATCTCATTTATCTGATCATTGACTGTTTTATCAATGCGGGCAATCAGCTCCTGGATACTACCTTTGTCCAGGCGGCCTGCTGACTTGTCAACATTTAATAAAAGAGCAGCCATTCCGGAAATAAAACGTTCCTCATCACTGACATCTTCTTTTACTACTTGCAGATTATCCTGAATCATTGGCACAGCTTCTCTTTCATCTGTGCTTAGCCGCATACTTGAAAGAAAAAGATTAAGATCAAGTTCCTGCTTTTTTTCTTCTGTTTTTTCAGCTTGCTTGGTTTCCTCGGCCATATGTACCTCCCTGCTTTTAGTGTATGAACAAAAAATCCTGTTTTTTATTCATACTATTATTTTCCCCTCAATAACCAATAACCAGTTTATTCCTGTCCAATTGAAGGAAGCTTGAGGCTTTCATAATCTTTAAGCTGTTCCATCATTTTCCCAAGAGCTTCTTCATTACCCATTAATTCATTGAGCAATTTACGAAAATCTTTCCTGTTATCTACGTTGGAGACTACTTCTTCCAAAAGATTTTTCATCTGCAGCAGTCCTTTGAGCTTGGGGACATGTTTTGCTACATGATCAGGAGAAAAAGAACGCATACCATCATTAATCGGAATTTCAACATCCACATCTTCTGATGTTTCAGGATCAATATTATTTGGTACTGCAAATTTTATGGACATTCCCATATCATTCATTACAGCATCTGTATTTGTACCGTCAAGTGTACGCAGCCGCCTCTCTTCCAGATCCAGTTTCCTGTCTTTTGAACTTCCCAGGGAAAAGTCGCCCTCAACCAGCAAACGTAATGGAAGAGTTACATCTTCAGGTTCGCCATTAACCTCAGTTTTATATCTAAGAGTAAGGCGAGATTTTGGAATTTCATCTTGAATTGCCATATATTACCTCCTTTATAAAAAATTACAAATAGTACCAGACGGAGAACGTGCCCTGCAACGCTGGAGTTCGAAGAGATTGGCCATGGCAGGGGTGTTCTCCGAACAGATTGATAATATTTTTTTTAACACTTAAGGAATGAGGAGAAGGCGGAATATTCAATGTATACCTGCTCCGGCCTTTAGTATGCATCCTTTTAACTGGCTGATTAAACCAAATATTTCTCTGGGTGCCCTGCGAAAAAGAGCTCCTGTTAGATATTGACTGTTACACCACGCATGATCCACTTCAGTACTTAAGATAAACCTGGGATAAAAAGGGAAAAACTTTATTTTGTCGGGCTGGAAATCGTCTCCCATCTCTTCTGCAATGACTGCCCGTATTTTATCGGATAATATATTTTTTTTTGAACCAGAATCTTGCTCTGTAAAAACAAGCAGTACAATTAAACTGCCTGCTGTAGTATCAATAAGCGGAACATGAGCAAAAGAGCAAAAAAAAGAATGGCGTATTCCTAAAATTTTCAATGCTTCTAAAATTTCATCCACGGGAAAGCCTCTTCCCTCCCTGTTATGCATATTCATTCCCGCAAAAATCCATTCCCTGCCTTTTTTTGCGATAACGCAGGAAGTTGCTTTTTTCCCATCTTCATCTATACCTGCTGGAGCAAGATGATAAATGCCAACATCCATGGGAGACTCAAAATCTCCGCCGCCAGGGTCCCCAAGTGTCCATAAACTTCCCGGCAAAGGGAGTACATTGGAATGAACCATACCTTTGCGCCGTATTGAAAACAACGAACAACCGCCTGCAGCAGAATCCCATCTCAAGTTAAAGGCATAGGATTTTTCAAGCTTAAGCTTGCGAATAAACATCTGCCACTGTTCCAGATCAGCCGATTCCGCAGGATCTCGAAACCAGCATTCCCACGAAGTTTCCATATCTATCTGGCTATCAAGAAGTATATCCCGTACTCTTTTACTTACTCCAAATGTCTTGATCGATTGCTGATTAACAATTTCGGGCTTTTCAGCTATCTGTTCAGGTAATAAATGAAGATAAGTAGCTCCGCAAAGGAATCCTGCCAAAAGCAGGCCAGGTATTGTTGCTGCTACATGAAACCCTGGTGCGCTGTAAACCTGTCCAGGGCCAAGCCCCAGTGCAATAATTCCATCACGCATAGCGCATAGATAAGCAGTATCACTTGTTATATCTACCAGTTCCTGCCCTGTTACAGACCAGCAAGGATTAAAACACCTGAAAATAGTCTGTTCTGATGGATAAGCAAAAAAGCTATTCTGGTCAAAACCAACTGTTTCTTTGATCAAGTTTTCAGGAAGTAGAATTTCGCTCCAGGCAGAGACCAGAAAAAGATGTTTTTTATCAATAACAATATGTTCAGGATTAAGTTCATCAAGCCTTTTTTTTAAAAAACTTTTCCCTTGTGGTAAAAGAAATGAAACAGTGCATCCAATTTTTAAAGCAGCCAGAAGATCAACAGCAAGTTCTATCCCCATTGATCGGATAATGCATACGGTGTCACCGGCTTTAACACGGTGCAACATCCATGCATCTGCTTTTGAAGCAGCAAGATTACCCAGTTCATTGTATGAAATTTCCATAAAACCGGAGACTGAATCATACCAGCGCATGGCAGGGAAAGCATTATTCTGGTGCCGTAATATTATATCATGATAAAAATTATACCTGTTAAAAAGAGAAGTTGTCCCCTGCATGGGAGATAGTAAATTAAAGGTTCTTTTAAGAGACCACCAGAAATCTTCTCTGTTTTGGCAGCTATCCCCAAGCCATTTCAGCTCACCGCAAGGTATTTGGCTGTCCAGCCTTAAATCATTTTCAATTAAAGCAATATTTAAAAGCTTTTGCATGGGCAAGGCATTTTACCGGTAATTTCCCGCATAAATACTTTCATTCAGTAATATACAGTCAAAAAACTGCATGAAAAAAGATACGGGCGTTTAATTATTTTTTCCGCTGCCGCCGAATAAATTTTTTGATTTTTTAAATTTACTTTGCCAGAATCCGTACTTATTAAACTTTAAATTGTTATCCAGCAGATCAATTTTATATTTAGATCCCAGTGGGCTGTCTATCATAATTTTCCAGTTTTTACCCGGATTAGTGAACAATCCATAAATTCCGATGGATGAATTGTCAGGTTTTTTAACATTAATATCCTTTTTTTGCCCGGGCAGCATAACATGCCACCCCAGCAGGCTTTCATCAGGAGGATCGGAATAGACCATCTCTGCAATTTTATTATAATCGTCAATTAAAAAATTAGTTTTAGTTACCTTTCGAATTACAACATAAAAAGGTTTGCTGTTGTTAACATTTAAACCTGGCTTAAATTTCAGGTTGACATTATGGCCTATCCCGCCACATCCTGAGACAAAAGCTATAATTAGCAACAAAATAAAAAATTTTATAAAGTTTATTTTCAGATCTGGTTTTAAATCTGGGGAATATCTGTTTTTTATAGTTTTATTCATAGGAACTCACCTAAATTATAAATATGAAAAAGCTTGGATTTAAAAATTCAAAACCATTACCGGGGCGGCAGATTAAAAAATCTCCACGGATCTCCTTTGATTGCAAATTTAACATTTAAAGTTTTATTCTCTTCAGGTTTACCGACAGGGATTGGCCATGTCAGGACTATATGCCTGTTGCCGGATTCAAGATCACCACTGTTTAAATAAGTATATCCTGTCACATTGTCACTGTCCGAGAAATTTTCAGTCTTTTGTAAAAGCCGGTAAAAATTCCATGGTGATTTAACAACAGAAAGAGAATACTGCGTTTTTTCAGAAGCATCTTTTTTTGATAATTCAATTCCAACAGATGCACTGTGTTTGTTATTCCACTGAACTTTAAAGTTCTTCCATGCAGGTTGCTGGTTAAAACCGAAAATTGATTTTCCGCCAGTTTGGAGATAAGAGAGTACTGCAATGGATTTATTCTTATCAGAAGAAGGCAAAAGAACCGGTTTAAGCATAAATTCAATGAGTTTTTCTTCGCCGTTTTTATCCCATAAACTGGCGGAAAGCAACTCAATGGCATTAACTGTGGGCAGCATGTCGACCGGAAATTCTGGTGTTCCAAGAGCGTGTGAAATCTTCTTTTGAATACCATCTTCTTTAATGCAAACAGGCGCTAAAAGATTATTATACGTTTCCCAGAAATGTCCATATGGATGTGAAGCCTTTTTTAAATCTTTATAGGAAACATTATTATTTGATAAGCGGTTAAAAGGAAAGTTATTATACAATGGATAAATATCCTCATGCAATAAATCTGTCCATACTTTATCTATTTCATCCTCAATATCTTTTAAACCTAAAAAATAGGCCTGACAAATTGGTGCTAAAAAGATATCCTCCCACGTATCAGTAATTCCCACGCTTTTTAGCCAGAGCTTTACCATATTCATATACGAATCCTCTTCATCTCGAAGAATTGCAAAGCTGATTTTGCCAAGAGGGCTTAAGCGATTTCTAAACTTTGTAAAACTTGTACCCCCTTTATTCTTTGGTTCTATCTTCCGATCAATATCCATTTCCATAAGATCAAGCAAAGCTTTGTATTTATCCAGCTCCGGATGAGCGCTCTTTTTCTCTGCAAGTAACCGCTGAAAGAATTCAAATTTCTTTAAACCCAGCGCTATGATATTTAAATATTCGTTTTCGCCAGGTTCAATAGCTGTATTCTCCTTTACAGTAAGAAGAATCTCCATAAATTGTGATGCAGGTAATGCAAGCTGAGTTAATATATAACGTAATGCTCCAAGTGACGTTGCCTCTATATCAAAATCCATATAGTAATTTCTATATGCCTCGGCATAATTACTGCCATAAGCCTCGGATTCTTTGAATAAAAAATTTAAAAATTTATCTGTATCTTTTTTAGGTATTGGCAGAGTCTTTATAAATACTGGAAATTCTGTTAAAACAGGCTTAACTTTTTGTTCAAATGCATCTTTTGTAAATCTTCCATCAACCCTGGCATGACCTGTAAAAAAGAACTGTCCATCGTTTGAAGGATTCATAATTAGATCGTCAAACTCTTTTTCAGCCGAGAAAAAAAGAAGACCTTCTTTATGCTTATTGCACCGGATAAAATCCCTTAAAAAAAATGTAATTCTACTGCGATTTAACAGGTCATCCCATAACCTGGAACTGAAATTTATTCTTTCTCCCGCAAAGAAAAAATTAAATATTTTGTCATTTTCAACTCTCTGTTCATTTAAATGAAGTATAACCTTGAGATTTTCATGCAAATCTGTAAGGGACATAGCGTCTATTACTTCAGGATACTTAATATTTGATTGTTTTACAAAGAGTAAAAATTTTTTAACAGCATCCTGTCTTATCTGATCATCTTTTATGGCAATCTGATTCATTGTGATCCCCAAAGGAGACTCCTCTTTTAGCAGATCAGAAATCTTCACCGAAAGATCATATCGTTCGAGATACTGAATCTCATTAAGAAATGTATCTGTATCCTGCTGGATTTTTTTCAACTCCGTTTTTGTGATAAAAGGCTGCTGGTAAAACTTACTGATTTTAAGAAAATAGACCATCCATTTCTGAGGATCAGAGACTGTACCTCTACTTCGAGAGTAGTTGAAATCGTTAACATTCAATTTTATCATCTCTTTTGAAACCGAATTATTCTTTACATAATCCTTAATTAAAAGCGTTGGAAAACCTGTACAGTCCGACCATTTTATAATATTTTTTTTAACCAGCTTACCAAGTCCGTTATGTTTTGTTGCGTAAAAAAGACCTAAAAGATATAGAACCTTATTTTGGGCATTTGCATCATCGTTAATGTACTGTTGTTTGAGATTTTGAATCTCCTTTATGGGTCCTGTTCCGAGTTTTTTCATGGCCGTTAACTTTTCCAGCTCCGGAAGCAGATAAAATTTACGAATATTTTCTACACAACGACGGTTAATCTCTTTATTTATGTGTGGATAAAAATCAGGTAAAAATGCAATTATGGGATGTTGCTGCAAATTTATATCCGAATCCACAAAAAATCTGCGCATTCCTTCGTGATACTGAAGAGACTTTGATTCTTCAATAGAAGCTATTTCATTGAATTTTTTTTCAATGAAATAATGTTCGAAAACAAAAGAAAAAATAAGGTAAATAATTCCTGCAACACCAATAATACCTGCCGCAACTCTATGTTTAAAGAGAGGATTGAATTTTTGAAGCTCTCCGGCAGTAAGGGATGTAGCAAAAGGATAAGAGACAGGATGTTGCCCGTCCGATCTAAACGCCAGGCATATCTTAACAACCCTGGGCTCCGGAGTTAAAGGGTCAGGACTTTGTAAAACTGTAATAAACTCAGAGAGAATTTTAAACAGATCAGGCACTTCACGGATAAAGGTAATAGCTTTCAAATAGCTGTCAGCAGGAAGTGAAGTAAGAGCCAATGTAAAATAATCTTCATATGGTTCCAGGCATTTTACAAGTTCTTTAAGCTCATCCTTTGAAGTAAAAGTAAGATTTAAAGGGATATTATTGACATTAATAAATTGAACAAATTCAATAAATCCATCAAACTGTTCCATATTCGTCAGCGCAATGCGAACATCAACAGGTTTTTTACGAATCCGCGCAAGGAGATTTATTTTACCCCTGATCATCTGTGCTTCTTTTTTTAAAAAATCAAAGTTGGCAGCCTGAAGCATGGAACTGTTTAAAACAATAACTACGGTTGGGTCTTTTCTCTTAAACAGAGGTTTCCACAGCTTAATTAAGGCCTTGCGCGCACCACTTGTTGTGTCGTTAAGCAGAGCCGCCGGTATTTCCTGTACCAGAATCTTTGACCCAAGATAAATTTTAAGCAGCGGGTTTGTTGTATAACTGGGATAAAACTGACGGGCGTGTCCCTGCCAGTCAGTATGACCATTAATAAGATGCCCTTTTCCTGCTCCGGCTTCTCCCAAAACAACAAAATGCTGGTAAACCATAATTACCCGTCGAAATTCCGCAGGCATCTCATGCATAAAATTTTTCCATACCTTAACAAGGCTTGAAATCGGCATACCTTTTTCCGGCGTCTTTTTTTCTGGTGCCCCATCTTTTTTTATTTTGCGATGTTTCTTAATATAATAAAAAAGTCCTGCAATAATAAGCAATAAAATAAGGGCTCCAAGCAGATATGGCCAATAGCTCCACGTAGCAATATTGTTAGCCTCACCGGCCGCAGCACTTTTTGCCGGTGCAAAAAATCTGTTTAAAATTTTCATTTTAATTATCTACTTTCGTTTAAGGTTAAACATAGATGTTAAATATCAGCGAAACAACCGGGCTCCCGGCCGCTATTTTAAAAATAACATTTTGTTACTTAGAAGCTATCAAATGACACGGACGAATCTTATTTGTCAACTTCTATTATATTTTCTTCAGGCGAATCAGTAAGATTTAAATC
This sequence comes from Desulfobacteraceae bacterium, assembly GCA_030592105.1. The sequence continues at coordinate 2,838 of JAUVKE010000050.1, read as the reverse complement.
TTCAGGTATATCTTTTGTGCTTATTACAAGTTCATCCCCCGATGCCACCACATAAACTGTATCTCCAGACTGGATTTTACCACTTATAATATATTCAGCCAAAGGATCCTGTAAACGGGTCTGGATAATTCTGTTTAAAGGCCTTGCACCCATCAGCGGATTAAAGCCAAGTTTTGCAAGTAACTCTTTTGCACTATCTTTTACTACAAGCTGAAACTCTTTTTCCTGTAAAAGTTTCGCAAGGCGTTTGAGCTGTATCTCTGCAATAGGTTTCATCGCCTCGTGTGTTAGCTGTTTGAAAACCAGAATATCGTCAAGACGATTTAAAAATTCTGGCCTGAAATGTGAACGAACGGCTTTCATAATAGCCATATTCATATGCTGGATCTCTTCATCGCTCTCTGCAGGCTGAATACTTTCAGAGCCAAGATTTGAGGTCATAAGAACAACTGTGTTTGAAAAGTTTACAGTTCTTCCCTGGCTGTCTGTTAATCGACCGTCATCAAGAAGCTGTAAAAAAAGGTTAAATACATCAGGATGGCCTTTTTCCACCTCATCAAACAAAATTACGCTGTACGGCTTACGCCGTACACTGTTCGTCAGCACACCTCCCTCTTCGTAGCCTACATACCCGGGCGACGCTCCAATAAGACGGGATACGGATTGCTTTTCCATAAATTCACTCATGTCTATGCGAGTAAGAGCCTTTTCATCGTCAAACATAAATTCAGCCAGGGCCTTTGCTATTTCTGTCTTTCCAACTCCGGTGGGGCCGAGCAGCAAAAAAGATGCTATGGGACGATTTGGGTTCTGTACGCCGGCTCTGGCACGCCTGATGGCCTTTGATATTACAGTGAGTGCGTCATCCTGCCCTACAACTCTCTGGCGTAAAAGTTTTTCCAGGTTCATCAACCTCTCCTGTTCAGGTCCGACCATTTTTGAAACAGGAATACCTGTAAGTGTGGAGACTGTATCAGCAATATCATCTTCCAGAACCGCTCGCTGCAGAAAATTTTTATCTGAAAAATCTACATCAGCATATTCCTCCAGGATTTTCTCATATTCAGGTATTACTTTATACTGCAATTCAGCAACTCTGGAAAAATCTTCTTCGCGAACCTTTTGTTCCATCTCACGTCTGACTTCCTCCAGCGCCTTTTTTGCATCCTGTACTATAATTAAGCCTTTTTTTTCTTTTTCCCATTTTTCAGTGAGCAAAATACTTTTCTCTTTCAGTTCTTCTTTTTCCTTAGTCAGGTTGGCAAGCCGTTCTATAGCGTGCTGGTCTGTCTCATTTTTTAAAGCCCTGAACTCAATTTCCAGCTTGACAATTTTTCTGTCGATTACATCAATCTCTTCGGGTTTGGAAGAGAGGGCAATACGGATAGATGCCGCAGTCTGATCAATAAGATCAACAGCCTTATCAGGTAAAAAACGATCCATTATATAACGTTTGGACAGCCTGGCCGATGCTACAAGCGCTGCATCCATAATCTGGACACCATGATGAATCTCGTATTTTTCCTTTACTCCGCGTAAAATAGAGACAGTCTCATCAATGCTTGGTTCATCAACCATAACAGTCTGGAATCTCCGCATAAGCGCAGCATCCTTTTCAATATGCTTTCTGTATTCTTCAAGAGTTGTTGCGCCCACACATCGAATTTTACCCCTTGAAAGAGCCGGCTTAATTAAATTGGCTGCATCCATGGAACCTTCTGAACCGCCCGCACCTACCAGCATATGGATTTCATCAATAAAGAGTATTGTGTTTCCTGCAAGAGACACTTCTTCAAGTACGCGCTTAAAACGTTCTTCAAACTCTCCGCGGAATTTAGCACCGGCAATCAACTGCCCCATATCAAGAGCAAAAATAGCCGCAGTTTTGAGATCATTTGGAACATCCCCGTTTATAATTCTCTGGGCAAGCCCTTCCACTATAGCAGTTTTACCTACACCAGGCTCACCGATAATTATGGGATTGTTTTTTAGACGCCGACTCAAAATCTGTATTGACAAGCGTATCTCCTTATCACGCCCGATTATAGGGTCAAGGTCGCCCTGACGGGCTTGCTCTGTAAGGTTTACAGCATATTTAGCAAGGTACTCAAAATCACTGGCCCCATCTTCTCCTCCTGGAAGCTGACCTTTTAAAGGCTGTTTCAATAAGGCCTCGAGCTCAGATTTATCAGTGCCGGCATCTGAAAAACCCTTTAGGATCTCCTCTGAATCAAGCATCCCGAGAAGAATATGATTGATGTCAATATATTTCTGGTCCATATTTGAGGAAGCTTCTTCTGCAAGAACAAATATTTTTTCCAATTCACGATTTATATGAGTCTGCTGGGTTCCGGCCTTGGCTTTTGACTGTGTCAGCAATTTGCTGTCCACCCGTACGCCAAGGGCATCTAAATCTACATCTGTACCGGATAGATAGTTCTTTACCAGGCTGGTTTTAGGATCCAGCATTGATGAAAGCATATGCCAGGGAGTAACAAATTCATGATCTTTTTTTACAGCCAGTCTACAGGCACTTTCAATTACATCCTGGGATTTTGTAGAAAACTTTTCAATAATCATGATATCCTCTCACTATTCTTTTAAATCAATTAATATAGCAATATTATTAGAATAACCCTTAGCAGTTACAATCTTGAATATCAAGCGATAGTTTTAACCACTCTGTCTCCACAGCTGCTAAAGGAAATGTTTTCTTGATATTTTACCATTAATTCCCTGGAGCACGTATAAAAAAGTTGTACAGATTGCGCCGTACTTTTGTCTGTTTTCAAGAGGCGTTAAGGCAATCTCTAAAATTGCAAAAAAAAATACAAAAAT
>JAUVKE010000140.1 GCA_030592105.1 Desulfobacteraceae bacterium | reverse complement strand
ATGATGGATTAAAAGTGTTCAATGAATCAACAGAAGATAATATTGTCATCGTTCCCCAGGAACAGAGCCCTGCCCCATTTGTTAATTTTATAAGGGAATTCCCTGAATTAACCGAAACAGGTTCTACTTTACAGATATGGGTTGCCTCTCCTGAGAAAAATACCCTGAGCCCTTTTACAGGCTATCCAAAAGACGAAGAATTCTGGGCAAATCTCACCAATCCGCGAAAATCTCTCCAGTCTGCCCTTATGTGGAGCAAGGGAGTCATAAGATCTCAGGTATTAGATGGCATAATTTAAAGCTCGGCAGGCTGTTACGAAACGCAACTTATCCAGTTTCTGCGTTAAAAGATAAATTTAATCCTCGAAATACAACGGGTATCTCTGCTGGTAAATTGATTTTTCGCCTTGAACTTGAAGAAATTTTTATTCAGTAACAAGCCTGTTGATTAACCAGTGCCTGAACAAAAACCAGAATTTTTTTTATGGAAAAACAGATTATAAAAAAGACATGTTATGAAGCTGTAATTCTTATTTTTGCTGCTTTGATTATCTCTTTACTCGTAAATCAAATTAGGGATAATGGGATAATTTTTTTCCAGGGAAATATGGAGATTATTCCTGAGGACAGCAGTGCAAAAGAGATATCTCTTGCAAAAGCTATGATTATATTAAAAAGTGAAATGAGCGTTATTATTGATGCCAGGGATGAAAGCAGTTTTATAAAAGGACATATTCCAGGCGCAATAAATTTTTTTGAAAAAGATTTTGATGAATTGATAAATAAATTTTTCTTTGAAAATGATACTGACATAATAATTATAACTTATTGCGATAGTGATCAGTGTGATCTTGCACAAACTCTGGCAGAAAAATTTTCTTCGACAGGATATACAAATGTATTTTATCTGAAAAACGGGTGGAGCAGATGGAAAGAAGAATTTAAGGAGTAATAATGATTTTAGCCTCAGCACAGGATATTAATAAATATGAAACAATGGGAATATGGGGAACCTCGACCATCCTTGATATATTTAAACGGCATGTGCAAAAAAACCCAGACCAGATATGTATTATTGATCCTTTAAACAAGAAAGATCTAACAGGTTCCAAACCCGAAAAACTTACTTATAAAGAGTTTGATCGGGCAGTGAATGCAACTGCAGAAGGATTAATAAAAAAAGGTATTGGGAAAGATAATATTATAATGGTTCAACTTCCCAATTGCTGGGAACTGGCAATGCTCTATCTTGCCATTGCAAGGACAGGAGCTGTTATTTCTCCTGTGCCTGTACTTCTGAGAAAAGCCGAGTTATCTAATATAGCTGAAATTACAAAAACAAAAGCATTTATTATTATTGAAAAATTCAATGGATTTAACCATAAAAAAATGGCTGAAACCCTTCAGCCCAGCTTTCCTGAACTCAAGCATATAATAACCTATGAAGAAATCAGAAAAATGAGTAGAGGAAAAATTACCGGAAAACTGGATAATATTCATATAAATGCCAATGATATTTTTACAATATGCTGGACATCAGGAACAGAGGCTATGCCAAAGGGCTGCCCTTTGAGTCATAACAACTGGATAGGGGTGTCGATTCTTCAGGATGCAACAGGAATAAAACCCGGAGACACTTTTATGATTACAGGGCCTCTTGTGAACATGGCATCTGTGGGTACTATATTTTTACCATGGGCTATTCTTGGTGGCACAATGATTATTCATCACCCCTTTGATTTAACGCTGTTTATGAAACAGATAATCAAAGAAAAAGTTAACTACATGTTGCTTGTCCCTGCGATACTGAATATTATTGCCAAGCACCCTCAGGTTGATGCACTTGATTTAAGCTGCGTGCGTTCTATCACCACTGGCTCAGCGGCTCCATCTTTATGGACGTTAAATGAGTTTAAAAAACGATGGGGGATTGAAATAGGAAATTTATGGGGACAAAACGAAGGATCCGGTATAGTTGCAGGGAGCGAAGATATCCCTGACATGGAATTGAGAGTCGATCATTTTCCTCATTTTGGAAAATCCGGAGCAAAATGGAAATCAAAAGCTGCCAGGTTTATTGAAACAAAGATAATAGATATGTCAGGAAATGAACTGACAGATACAGGTGATGTGGGTGAGCTTATCTATAAAGGGCCCGGAGTAATTCCGTCTTATTTTAACAGCCCGGAAATGACAAAAAAAGGGTTTGCAAAAGAAGGATATTTAAAAACCGGTGATCTCTTTAAAATAGAAAAAGATAACTTGCTCTCCTTTTTTGAAAGGTGCAAAGATATTATAATCAGGGGAGGATATAATATCAGCTCCCAGGAAATTGAAAACTATCTGTTAGGGCACCCAAAAGTTCAGGATGCTGCAATAATCGGAATACCTGATGATCTGCTTGGGGAAAAGGTCTGCGCCTGTATTGTTCCTGCTTCTAACGAATCTGTCTCTTTAGATGATCTGACTGATCTTCTCCTGGAAAAAGGTGTGGCAAGGTACAAACATCCTGAAAAAATTGCAATAACAGATATAATTCCAAGAAATTCTACGGGCAAAATAGTTAAAAATATTTTGCGTGAGAAAAATTTAAAAACAGATTTGAAACATTTATAATCCATCTTTGATATGAAATTTATGAATTGAGGTATTCTGCTGATTTATAAAATTTCATTAAACGCTATCTCTTTTTCATGTTTTGTGTGCTCGTGAAGGCATAAGAGTTATGACATATATTTTGTTAAAAAAGGGGGAACTGGATGCCTGAAATCAATGCTAAAGATTTTCTGGATGAAATTCGTTATGATATTAAGGTTAAAGATATTTTAAAAGCTAAAATCGTAATGTCGTATCTTGACGAAATGGAGATTGATGTTGCAAGATCAGCTCTTTCTGAAATAAGCCGTGCTGATATGGATTTTGCGATTCCCCTGCTGGCAGAACTTTTACTTGAAACATCCCTGAAAACGAATACCTTTCCACTCATAAAACAACTTCTCACGTCCAAAATACTTGATAACCCCCAGATTCTTCTTGATATATTAAAAGATAAAAAGGGAAAACAGGGAATAAGATTATTATTTGCTGAACTTGCCGGTGAAATACGTCTTCCGGAAGCGACTCCGATTCTTTTAAAAATTTTAAAAGAAGAGAAGGGAGAAAAAATACTTAAGGGTGCCATCAACGCCGCAGGAATGATAGGTATTCCATCTGCCGCAGCAATTGTTGCAGATTATCTGTATGTTGATAATTTTGAGCTTATTTCCTGTGCAATACAGGCATTGGGGCAGATAGGAACACGTTCGGCTCTCCACAGACTCTCTGAACGGATCGGGCTTGACCCTGATCTTGATGTTATGATTATTGATATATTTGCCAGCAATCAGTCTCAGGATGCTCTTGAAAAGCTGAATGAAACTCTGGCATCCCATTATGCACATGTCAGGACCGCCGGAAAGGCGAAACTTGTGGAGATCGGAGCCAAGGCAGTTCCATTTTTAACTGCCAATCTTCTCCATTTTGATTCAGACCTTTTAATTCATACTCTCAATGTCCTTGGGGATATAGGGGATGAAGCAGCAGTCAATCCTATACGAAAACTTATTCATAGTGGGCCCGAAGACGCCAACATAAGATTTGCAGCTTATGAAGCATTAGGATTGCTTCCATTACGCAAAGGGGCATTCAGCCTTGCAACAGGACTTGAGGATAACGAAAGTCATGTTCGTGCCGCTGCTGCAAGGGCTATAGACCGCAATTACAACACTGTTCTTCTGGCAGGGATGAAAAATCTTGTAAACGGATCTAAAAAAGATGCTGAACGAATAATAATGACAGTTATAGACACACAGTGTAATAATATATTTTTGAGTCTTATTGATGATGAACAGGTTAAAAAAATAGGAACTGCATATCTTGTCAAAAAAGCACATCCGGATATTAGAACTCATTTTGAGAAACTTTTAATAAAAAACGGATACAAAGATCTTGCTAAAAAACTTGGAATAAAGAAGGCTAAAACCGAAAAGAAAAAACTCAAGATCTTTGCTGTGGATGATTCCAAGATGATTCTTAGTATATACAGAAAAACTCTCCATAATCTCGGATATGAATCTGTACTTTTTGAATTTCCGGAAGAAGCAATTGCAAGTGTTAAAACTGAAAAACCGGATTTTATACTTACAGATCTTAATATGCCAAGGATAGATGGTATAGAATTAATAAGACAAGTTCGTAAATTATTTGATAAAAAAAGACTTCCCATAATCATGGTGACTACACAAAATGAATCTACGGATAATGAAGCGGCTGACAATGCTGGAGTAAATACCATAATTAATAAACCATTCACAGAAGAGGGGCTTGGTAAAGCTATTAAATCTTTTTTAACTCCTTGACAGTTGCCAGTTATTAATTTGATTATAGACCATCACATAAATAATTTCACGGCTTTATCGGCGTATGAGTATTATAATACGCATTCCTACCTCTGACCTTGTGCCAATTTTTAAATTGGGTTATTATGTGACAATCTATAACTTCAGGTATAATCAATCTGATTAAACTATGAAAAACTCACACATTAAAAATTGTAAAAAAATATATACACGTATTCACCTGTTTTTTCTGTTATTTTTTTTATTGGCGGGCAGTTGCGCAATAAATCCTGTAAGCGGAAAACGTGAATTTGTCCTCATGAGCGAATCGAAAGAGATTGCTATGGGGAGAGGCTACCACCCTGAAATTCTTAAACAGTTCGGCAAGTATGATGATTCTTCTCTACAAAGGTATGTAACAAAGGTTGGACAGAGACTGGCCGTTAGCAGCCACAGGTCAGACCTTGTTTATCGTTTTACTGTTTTAGATTCTACCGACATTAATGCTTTTGCCCTTCCCGGTGGCTATATATACATTACCAGAGGGCTACTTGCATATCTCAATACAGAAGATGAACTTGCGGCAGTACTGGGACATGAAATAGGACATGTTACAGCGCGACATGGAGTCAGGCAGCAGACCGCCTCCATGGCAACAAATATAGGACTGGCAGCTGGCCAGATATTAATACCGGAACTTCGCAATAAAGCTGTTACAGATGCGTATGGAATATTGGGGGGGGCTTTGCTGTCCGGCTACAGCAGAAAGCATGAATTAGAAGCAGATACACTGTCGGCAAAATATCTTGCAAAAGCAGGGTATGACCCCAGGTCGATTATTTCAATTTTAAAAATTTTAAAAAATCATGCTGATTTCAGCAAAAAGACAGCTGCAGCAAGGGGAGAAAAGACTCATACATACAGAGGTCTTTTTGCAACTCATCCAGACAATGATACACGTATCAGGAGTATTGTTAATACTGCAGAAACATTTAAAAAAAAGAGACATAACGGGAAAAAAGATCAATTTCTTAATATGCTTTCAGGTTTGGTTTTTGGAGACAGTTTTTCGGATGGAATACGCAGAGGCAGCAAGTTTTATCATGGAGAACTGGGATTTGCCATTTTCTTTCCTAAAGACTGGAATTTGAAAAACAGTAAGGAAAGCATTCAGGCCATTGCTCCGGGAGGGACCGCCCAAAGTAAAATTACTGTTTATGATATTAATAAACGTATCTCGTGTAAAGAGTTTTTAACCAGCAGACTCGGTTTTAAAGATTTACGTGCTGGAAAAGAGATCAATCCCAATGGTTTAAAGGGGTATACCGCTCTGGGACAGGTGAACACCCAAAACGGAAAAAGAGTTGCAAGAGTCTGTTTAATCTTTTTTAATAATAGAGCATACTTTCTGGTTGGAGCTGCCAGGGATTTATATATGCAGTCTGAAACTAATGAGGCGATTTTAAAAACAGGATTAAGCTTTCATCCATTAAAAGATAATGAAAAAAAACTGGCAAAGCCATTAAGGATTAAAATAATACATGCAAATTCATCCATGAGTTACAAAAAACTTGCTCAAAAATTACCCTTTACAGACCATGCTGATCTGTACCTGCGTCTCCTTAATAATCAGTATCCGGCAGGTGAACCAAAACCAGGACAATTGATTAAAGTTTTTTAAATAATGATAGTGAGTATTGGGAAAAGCTCTCAATACTCACTATTTAAAACTCACGATTACACTTCAAGCCATGAATCTGAATAGAGTGTCTTACCAAGAATTACGTTTGTTGTTTTTGCATAATCCTGCAATTCTTTTGATAATGATGCTGTATCCGGTTCATTGCCATCCATAACTGCATAAATAAGATCAACAATATCTTGACGTTTACCCTTGGCTATGTCGGTAAGCTGATCATCCAGCGGATCAGAAATAACCGATAACATCCCATGTTTCATAAGCATGACCATATATGTCTGATTCAGAATCGGCCGCAAATGGGTAGGTGGCCCATTAGAAATATTGGATAATCCACACGTACTCTTTGCTCCTGGTGCTATATCCTGGACCATTTCCTGGAATTCCATAAGGCTTATAGCCTGGGGCTGCTGAATATTAACAGGTGTTACTATTCCGTCTACCCAGATCTTTTCATTTGGAATACCAGCTTCATTGGCAAAATAAAGAAGTTCCACTGCCAAAGCAGCGCGTTCATTTTCATCACGGGGTAATCCATCAGGCCCCCACATGAGTGCGATAAAGTCTGCATTATATTCAGCAGCAATCGGAACCATTTTTTCATAACGCTCCGGCCGGCACATTATAGAATTGACAATAGGCGGCTGGGGAGTCTCTTTGTAGACCTTTAAAGCTGCTTCTATCGCATCAACATTTGATGTATCAAGAGCAAGAGGAATATCAGGCACAACATCCTGAACCACTTCAACTACCCAGGGCATAAGCTCAATTCCATCTTTTTT
>JAUVKE010000377.1 GCA_030592105.1 Desulfobacteraceae bacterium | reverse complement strand
GAATAGCTGTTTTATCGGCGAGTTTCGCCATTTCGCCACCTAGGGCATCTATCTCTTTTACAAGCTGTCCCTTTGCCATCCCCCCGATGGAGGGGCTGCAGGGCATGGCTGCCACCTTGTCAAGATCAATGGCGAATAATAAAGAAGAACACCCCATCCTTGCACAGGCAAGGGCGGCTTCGCAGCCAGCATGCCCTGCACCAATAATTATAATATCATATTTTTTTTGCATAAACCCCATAAGAAATTTGCCTTTATTTTGATTAAAGTATAATATAATTTCAAAACTTTAAGGTCAAGTGTGGAACAATGAATAACAGATATAATGATTTAAATTCCTATTTCAGAAAAGCTTTTGGATGCAGGGTGCAGAAAATTTCCATTGATGCAGGATTTTCATGCCCCAACAGAGACGGCTCAATTTCAACTGACGGATGTATATTCTGCAACCAAAAAGGCTCCGGCACAGGAGCGTATGCAAAGGGATTGACCATATCAGAGCAGATACAAAATGGTCAAAAATTTATTGCAAGGCGATATAAGGCTAAAAAATTCCTGGCTTATTTTCAGGCCTTTTCCAATACCTATGCTCCCTGCAGCCACCTGAAAAAAATATATGATGAAGCTTTACAGCAAGATAAAATAGTGGGGCTTTCCCTGGGGACAAGACCCGACTGTGTTGATGAATCTGTCCTGAATCTTCTCCAGGAATATGCCAGGGACTATCTTGTATGGGTAGAGTATGGTCTCCAGTCTGTGCATGATGAAACCCTGTTAAAAATAAACAGGGGGCACGATTTTAAAGCCTTTGTAAAAGCGGTGGAAGCAACAAAAAACAGGGGGATTAAAATCTGCGCCCATGTTATTTTAGGGCTTCCCGGCGAAAACAGAGATCATATGCTGAAAACAGCGGAGGTTATATCTAAAATAGGAATAGACGGAATTAAAATCCACCTTTTGTATGTAATAAAAGGGACAAAATTAGAAACTCTTTATAATTCAGGAAAGTATAAATGTCTTGGCCCGGAGGAATACGCAACCATTGTCTGTGATTTTCTTGAAATTATACCACGCAGCATAGTAATTCAACGTCTTACAGGTGATCCCCACCCCGACGAGCTGGTGGCTCCGGCCTGGTCCCTTGATAGAAACAGCACATTTAAACTTATTAAAGAAATCCTGGAAAAAAGGGATTCCTGGCAAGGAAAATTTACGCCATGAAAATATTACTGACAAACGATGATGGAATATGGGCCAAAGGGCTTTTGGCACTTTACAACAGATTCAGGGAGAATCATGATGTAACTGTGGTTGCTCCTGACAGGGAAAGGAGCGCAGTGGGTCACGCAATTACTTTAAAAACCCCCCTGCGCGTTGCAAAAGTTTCTTTAAACAATGGGGATAAAGGATATGCCGTTAACGGAACCCCTGCGGACTGTATAAAGCTGAGTATTATGGAACTGCTGGATTCAAAACCTGATATGATTATTTCAGGAATAAATCCAGGCGCCAATGTGGGAATAAATGTTCATTATTCAGGGACCGTTGCGGCAGCAAGGGAAGCAGCATTATACAACATACCCTCTTTGGCTGTTTCCATAGACAGCTTTAAAACCAAACATTATACAGAGGCTGCTTTTTTTACAGAAGCCCTCTCTGCTAAAGTAATGGAGAATGGACTTCCTCCACAGACTTTCCTTAATGTTAATATACCCGACATGCCCGCAGAACAAACAGCAGGGGTTATAATAGGAAAACAATCCCTTTTGCCCCTTGACGAGGCCTTTGAAAAAAGAAACGATCCCAGGGATTATCCCTATTTCTGGCATTCCTGTGATTTGCCAAAAATTAACAATAACCTAGACGTTGACCAGTCAATAATTTCAAACAATTATATTTCCATAACCCCCATCAGGTGTGACACAACAGCGCACGGATTTATTGAAGAATTAAAAGGTTGGAATCTTTAAATTTTACGTAACTATTTAGCTGTCGGCCTCCCTGCATGGATCAGAAAAATGGATCAAAACCGGCCTCGTATATTCACAATTAACCTTACAGCAAATCCAGAGGACTTTTAACAGAATCAATATCTTTTTTCATGACATGGGTATAAATTTCAGTGGTTTTAACATCGGCATGACCCATAAGTTTTTGAACCACCCAAATATTAGTGCCGGCTTCAAGCAAATGAGTTGCAAAGCTGTGGCGAAAAGTATGACAAGCGGCCTTTTTATAAATTTTAGCCTGGGTTAAAGCCTGTTTGACCGCCTTTTGCAGACCTGATTCTATAACATGATGACGCCGGATTTTTTCGGACCTGGGATCTTTTGACATTTTTTTGGCAGGAAAAACATACTGCCAGCCTGTTTCTTTGGATGCCTGCCGATATTTGCGCGAAAGTGCCGCGGGAATGTAAACTTCCCCGAACCCTTCGGTAATATCTTGCTTATGCAATGCAACAGCATAATCGACTTGTTCCTGTAACTCCTGCTTTATGGAATCAGGCAAAATTACTGTACGGTCTTTCCCCCCTTTTGAGTTACGTATAAAAATTCTGCCCTGACCAAAATCCACATCTTTAATCCGTAAACGAAGACACTCCATAAGCCTTAAGCCGCACCCATACAAGAGTTTCGCCATAAGAGCATGTTTTCCATTCATCTTACCAAGAAGCCTGGAAACTTCTTTTTTTGTCAATACCGTCGGCAGGGGCATCCTCCGTTTTGACCTCGTTGGGGCTATACCATCTCCCAAATCGATATCAAGAACCTTTTTGTATAAAAAGATTAGTGCATTCAATGCCTGTTTTTGGGTTGCTGCAGCAACATTCTTTTTTTCTGTAAGATAACTCAAAAACCGCTCAACTTCATTTTTACCTATATCTTTAGGATGTGTTTTGCCGCCATAAAATTTTATATACTGTAGTATCCAGGAGCAGTAAGACT
>JAUVKE010000169.1 GCA_030592105.1 Desulfobacteraceae bacterium | reverse complement strand
ATTATCGATGAATTTGAAAATGCGGATATTGAAATAACGTCTAAGAATCCCGATTATGTAGTCATCGCAGAAACAGAGGAATATGATTATGCCAAAATTACTGAAGCTACCCTACTGATTCAGGAAGGAGCAAAATTTATCGCTACTAATCAGGATTTAACCGGCCCCAGCTTGAGAGGGCCGATTCCTGCATGTGGAGCTTTGGTTGCCCCCATAGAAAAGGTTACCGGGATTACCCCATACTTCTTGGGGAAGCCAAATCCGGCCATGATGTTTTTGGCACGAAAGAAATTAGGGGTGCATTCGGCAAACTGTTTTATGATAGGAGACAGAATGGATACGGATATAGTGGGTGGTTTCGAATCCGGAATGACCACCTGTTTGGTCCTGTCCGGAGTAACAACCAGGAAAATCATGAACCAGTTCCCGTATCAACCCGATTATGTTTTTAATAATCTGGGGGAGATCGATCCTGAAGCTATTTTATCAAGAAGGAACAGGGTAGAAAGATAAACTAAAGCGGCAAAGCCGCAGTTGTCAGTTGTCAGCACTGGAGGTTAGGAACGAGATTCAGAAAAAAATTTTGCCAGGTTTCTGCAATATTCAAAAGGTTCTTGTGGAGAATTAAGAACACAAATTTATATTGATATGCTTTTACTGACAACTGAGAACTGATACCATATAACGACTTTCTTGTTTTTTGTAACAGAAAACCAGAAGTAAGGTACTATATATATATCGAAATGGTCGTGGAAAAAGGGACTGTGGTGTCTTGTCTGAATGCCGCAATACCATCAATAAAAATTTAAACGTAGAACAAAGTCCATGCAAATCGTGGCGGGGGAACGGGTCTGCTATGCGCACCTGACTTTTATCTGCTTAAAAATGGAATTACATTGGCGGTCAAACCCCATAGAAAAAGTGCGTAACAACCTCCCATTCTTTAAAGAATTGGCCTTAAATAATTTTACACAATTAACTTGACACTACTCAAATTTAAGGGTTATTTTTAGAAGAGTGCAATACAAAAAAATGACATCTTCCTTCGCTCTCAGATTTTGTCACCGTTCGCCTCGTTCCCAGGCTCTGCCTTTTAAGTTGTTGAAGCTTTTTCGTTGGCAGGCGGGATGCATCGGCGCTTAAAATATAAAGTTATTTTTAAACTATCCATGAGGAGAGTAGGCAGAGGCCGTAAGGCCTCTGCCTTACCCGATTTTGTGAATCCCATGAATTTTGCACCAAAATTTAAAGGCGTACTATTCGATCTTGACGGTACTTTGATTGATACTGTAAATGATATTGGGGATGCGGTTAACAGAACTCTTGAAAAAAGAGAATTTCCAATTCATTCCATTTTAGCATACAGGGAATTTATAGGAGATGGTACAAAACAACTTATCATAAGAGCTCTGCCAAAAAGACGTCGTACAAAGAAGATGATAACCTCCTGTCTGGAAGAGTTCATGCAGGATTATACCTGTACTTTTAATATTAAATCAAAACCTTACAAGGGGATACCTGAGCTGCTTAACGGATTAATACAAAAAAATATAACAATTGCTATTTTATCAAACAAGCCGGATATCCTTACAAAAAAATGTGTTTTCTCCATACTTGAAAAATGGAATTTTGATGTTGTTTTTGGTCAGCGTGATCATCTGCCCCCTAAACCTGATCCCGCAGGAGCCTTTGAAATCGCTGCAAAGATAGGGATTGACCCCAAAAATATTCTTTTTGCAGGTGATTCAGGGGTTGACATGAAAACAGCAGTTGCTGCTGGAATGTATCCTGCTGGAGTATCCTGGGGCTTTCGCTCTTTAAGCGAGTTAAAAGAAAATGGAGCGCAGCTCATTGTAAACAACCCTGCTGAACTCCTTGAATTTATTTGTTCCCCCCAAAACTCAGTAACTTCGTAATTAGGATCGAAAATGAAATTACTTGAACGAGATTGTTTGTCTTTTGGTCCATCTACTGCGTTACATCAAAGGCTGAATACATCAAGTATTCAACCTTTAATGCGCCTTGTATATGAACCAAAATCCTTCACAATTTTTGTTCAATTTATATAATTTCCGATCCTTACTCATGTATACAATACCTGTTAAAAGGTTTTAACAAAATGGAACGACTATATTATTTTATAAGGCGGCTTCTTCTGATAATTCCCACATTTATAGGAATTACTTTTTTATGCTTTGGGCTAATACAATTTGTTCCAGGGGGTCCCGTTGAACAGATGATAATGGGGATGAAGGGGATAGGGAGCGCAGAATCGGCAGGGGTGACAGCAAACAGTGCTTCTATTTCCGAAAGCCAGCGCAAAGCTCTGGAAATCCACTTTGGCTTTGATCAGCCCCTTTTTAAAAGATACTGGAAATGGCTTGTCACAGACAGGCTCGGCATGAAAATGGAGTCTTATAAATTCTCCAATAAAACAGCATGGCAGCTTATAAAAGAACGATTCAAAGTCTCTTTGGTCTTTGGTGTAACAGGTTTTTTCCTATCCTACCTTATATGCATACCCCTGGGTATAATAAAGGCCATTCACCATAACAGAACGTTTGATATGGTATCGAGCCTTATTGTTTTTGCAGGATACGCAATCCCTCCATTTGCCCTGGGAATGATTTTAAAAATGATGTTTTGCGGCACAACAGACTCCATGTGGGATATATTCCCTGTGGCAGGCTTTTATTCTGAAAATTTTTCAGACCTTACCTTTTTTGCAAAAACAAAAGATATCTTTATCCATATGTTTTTGCCTGTATCCTGCTATATGGCAGGAAATTTTGCAGTCCTCACCCTTCTTATGAAAAATTCTTTATTGGAAGAAATTGGCAAAGATTATATCAGAACAGTCATGGCAAAAGGGGGAAGTTTAACCAGGGCCATCTGGGGACACGCCCTAAGAAATTCTCTCATACCGGTTGCCACCGGGTTCGGTTCCATCCTCACTGTAATGTTTGCCGGCTCTGTAATAATAGAGCAGGTTTTTGAAATTCCAGGAATGGGGCGATTAAGCCTGGAAGCTGTTATAGGGAGAGATTACCCCGTTTTCATGGGGATTCTTTCCCTGACATCTATTTTAGGCCTTTTTGGAAATATTTTGTCAGATATAGCCTATATACTGATAGATCCCAGAATTACATTTCAAAAAAACTGATAACGCCGCAAATCAGGGGCGCAGCTTTTTGGCGTCCCTTGAATTTTTTTGTTGTGTGCCGGGCATGACACATGTTTGTTCTGGATGTTTATTTTTCCGAAAGCAGCTGAAATTTTGTGGAACTTTTTACCCAATTTTTATTGAATACACCATTTCCTCAAAAAAAAATCCGTATCAGGCCGGATTACCAAAGGTCAGAACTTTTTTAACCAGTGAGCATCCCGATATAGTCAGCCGATTAAAAACTCTTATTTAATATCCCATTGTGATGGAAGATTTTATTACGAAATATCACGATATTGAACAGGAGGCTATTGAACAGATCTATAGACCGTCACATAAATAATTTCAGCAGGAAACTGAGCTATAATAAAATTTAAAAACCAATAAAATAAAGGCGCGAAACACATCTTTTTTTGTTTAAAATATTGCTTGTTTTCAAACTGGAATTCTCCAATTCACGCTGAATCGAGATAGTTACCAACAAATGTCTGATGACGAATGGCCAATCAAAAAAGGAGGCAAAGATGAAACAGAACCCAAGGGAACAAGTAGAGAAAATGATCAAGGGAAATGATTTGATAGGGTTATTTGAAAAAGCGACCGAGTTTCATGGTCATTATTGCCATAAGGTTGCTTATGGAGTAAAGGGGAGCCTTTTGGCAATGAGGGAACTTGGCCTTGAATTATTGGGTGAAGAAGGAGGGAGAATCGTGGCAATAGCTGACAGCCCGGGACCCTTCTGTAATGGGATTCAATATACCCTTGGCCTTTCCTTAGGGCATTCCGATTTTGTGGTAAGGGATATGGGTAAGCTGACGCTGACTTTATTGAAGCATGATGGGTCTGCGGTAAGGGTATCTTTGCGTCCGGACTTTCTGGATGGATTTCCCAGGAGGAATCCGGAATTAGCGCCTTTGCTCGGAGGGAGGTACGGCACAATACCTGTACCTGAGGAAAAAGAAACACCTTTGACTATAATGGGGTTGATACAGCATATTATGGAAAAAATGGGGATAAAGGATGAAGAAGAGATGAAGAAAATGATGGAAGGAATGATGGAAACGGTCAAGGCAGCGGTCTTAAAAGAGCTGAAGATTCCTGATGAGGAGATGTTCAAGGTGGAGAAGAAGACCCTGGACTTTTCTCAATATGCTCCGATCTGCCAGTGCACCCATCCCATAATTGTGTGTGAGGTGTGTAAAGAGGTGGTATTCGAGCCGTACATCAGGATAAAGAGAGGAAAGAACCTCTGCATGGAGTGTGCTGGGGAAAATTACGATATGTTGGTTAAAGGAAAAGTGGCCAGGGTATGATACTTATGACAGGGAAAGGAAGGCAGCCGCCACGGGAAAAAGAATAGGGTCAAGTCTACTTTTTTTTCGCTCCCGGGCTCTGCCTGGGAACGAGCGCAAAGACAAAGCTTCATGATTCGACATTAAATCAGTATGTTAGATAAAAAGCATCCTTTACCTAAAAAATGCCACTTTTTTGTATTGCACCCGTTTATTTTTTAAAATAGAACTCTTTGAATTGTTCGACAATTTGTACCATTATAAATTTCGAAAATGTTTATAAAATTTATTCAATATTATCAATTAATTGCAACCAGATTGCGACAAAATGCAGCTACGCTACTTTTAGGCCTACAAGGTCGGATAAACTCAAGAAAACGCGCGTGCTCGCAAGTCGGCTTAATTGATTTGTTAGCAGACGGAGTAGCCACTATTTACAACTCTCTTGGTTCTGTAAGTAGTTGTATTCCATGTAGTATTTCTTTAAATATTTCGCTGTTTACCTTGCCTATTTTCTCAAAAAGATCACTTTTGTCTACGGTATAAACTTGAGTTATATTAACAACACTTTTCTTCGGCAGGTTAGCTTCACCTTTTTTTAGTACCACATTGCCTGGAGAAAGACCCCTTTTTAGGTTTGATGTAAGTGCACACATTACGACCGTATTAATATTGCTGGAGTTGAATAGATTGTTTTGAATAACAATATGGGGATGCCTATACCCTGGCGCCGATCCACTTGGTTCCCCAAAGTCTACCCAGTATATTTCACCTTGTTCAATTACCATGGTTCTCTCTCAAGTTTTTTGGCCTGCTTTTGACGCATTTTGTTTTGAATTTTAATTTCTTCAGAATCGGGGTGGTCACTGAATGCACTGTTGATTTGAGAAAGAAGGTTATGGCTCTCCTTTTTTTTAATAAAATCTTGAACTGCCATCACAAATAACCTACTTCGCGAAACATGCAGTTCACTTGCTAACTTATTAACTTCTTTGAATAATTCTTCTTGTAGCGATATAGCTGTTTTTACGATAGTTGCCATGATGAAGCCTCCTTGTGAATATTTATCATATTTACAATATGGCTATGAGTTATACTAATGTCAATACTGAAGATAGGTTTTTAGTGGTTTTATTGCCTCAACAAAATTAGGTCAATTTATCGCTAAGGCTAAGCGGTTGCAATGGAGCGCAGCTAAATTGCAATCCAACTTCAGCCGACTGTTCGCCAAAGGAGATATTATATTTTCTTTTCCCATCGAACTTCTGGTTTTTCTCCTTTTTTCCAGCATATATAAAAGAACACACCAGACAAAATAAAAACATAAATTGCAAATGGAATAATCATAAAACTTACATTTCGCTCTTTGAAAAAATAATATTCGTAATATTTTTACAAAATTATTATCGATTCAATCAGGTACCTCTAAAGTGCCACCACTTGCCCTGAAGATTCCTATACGTTAAATCGGGAAATTCTAACAACCGAAGGACAAGTTCATGCAATTCGCCGAGTCCTTTAACCGCCGCTTGTATGCAAACCCCGTCCCGTATAATTTCTGAATAGCAGACATTACGAAAGAAATATCCTGTATTGTTCCATGTCGGCTTTTTAGAATTCATTCCCTGTGGCAGAATT
>JAUVKE010000040.1 GCA_030592105.1 Desulfobacteraceae bacterium | reverse complement strand
TTAGGGCTCGCTCAAAAATAACTTTATATTTTAAGCGAGCCCTTACAAAAAATAAAAAGGGTATGCACCTAAAAAAGGGCATACCCTTTTTTAGCTTTGAATGGATTTATAAGAAAATGATGAATTATGAATGATGAATTAAGGAATTCTACTAATTTATAAAATGTCATTAACCGTTATCTCATTTTCATATTTTGTTGTGCCCGACAGGGCATGCTGGTTATACAGATTTTAAATGGATCTGTAAGTTTTTAATTGCTGATTTTATGTTTTGTCGCTAATTTTTTAAATGATCGGATTAATTCTATGAATGAAAAAAATCGTCAAAAATGTATACAAATTTTGGAAATAGCGCCGGAAGTGAAAAAGATTCTCCTTTCTTCAGAGTCAATGGATTTAAAAAAAGAGCGGCTTGCTAAATATCTGTCCGAGTTGAGTGATGATACATTTGGTGACGATCTATCTATTCCCCCCCTTGAAGGGGTATTAATTCGCAGGGTAATATCGGTCTTTAGAAATCTTATTTCAACCAGAAGCGAAAAAACACTCGGGTATAACTTTCTGTCATACATAAATGACTTGCTTCATGGAGACGATTTAAAAGATATTGAAGAGCCCTCCCCTGCTTTTTTTGCTGAGCTTGAGCATCTTTTAAGAGGAATAGCGAGAAAAACAGATGTTTACGAGGGAAAACTTCCTTTGTATACGGAATATAAGGGGAGAAAAGCAGCCAGGTTAAGATCGGATGAACTGTCAAGGATGGCAGAAAGAATGCAGCAATTTCTCAATTTTTACCCCTCAGGATTAAGTGAGGAGATTGAAAAAAAGCGTGATATTAACAGATTAAGAATATTAGAATATTTCGGAGCCAGTGAAACAGATTGGGATGACTGGAGCTGGCATCTGAGCCATGTTATCAGAAAAGCCGAAATACTATCCAAACTTATTAAACTTACAAATGAAGAATATCAGGCTGTTGAGCTGGCCAATGAACATAAAATCCCTTTTGGAATAACCCCCTATTATCTTTCCCTCATCGATTTTGAATCTCACCGGGAAAAAGATTATGCTCTCAGGGCACAGGTTATTCCAACTTTGCATTATGTAAATAAAATTAAGGATTTCGGAATTGATGCAAATACCTCAATGGACTTTATGCTGGAACGGGACACCTCCCCCATTGAAGGGATAACCAGAAGATATCCCAAAATAGTTATCATAAAGCCGATTTTAACTTGTCCTCAAATCTGTGTGTATTGTCAAAGGAACTGGCAGATAAAAGATGTCTACTCTGCAGATGCTGCTATTTCAGCTAATAAGTTGGATAGGGCAGTAGAATGGATAGAAAAAACTCCTGAAATAAACGAAGTCCTTATCACAGGGGGAGATCCCCTTCTTTTATCCGATGAAAAAATTGAAAAGCTGCTGGAGAGACTTTCAGCCATTGACCATGTTGTAAGAATCAGAATTGGAACCCGCATGCTGGTTACTCTTCCCCAAAGAATTACAGATTCCCTTTTGCGTATTATCAGCAGGTTTAATGTCCCCGGGAAAAGGGAGGTAATAATCATAACACATTTTGAGCACTCCTATGAAATTTCTTCCCAAACCTTAAATGCTGTGCAGAAATTCCGGCAAAACGGCATGGAAATATATAATCAACTGGTATATACTTTCTATAATTCCAAGCGGTTCGAGGCTGTTGCATTGCGTCTTGCTCTCCGCAGCATTGGAGTTACACCCTATTATACGTTCAACACCAAGGGGAAAGATGAAACCTATGAATACAGGGTCCCCATCCCAAGATTGCTCCAGGAACAACAGGAAGAGGCCAGACTTCTTCCGGGAACCGTCCGTACAGATGAGATTGTTTTTAATGTCCCAAAATTAGGAAAAAATTATCTCCGCGCAGGACAGCACCATGATGTTATTTCAATACTCCCTGATGGACGCAGGGTATATGAATTTCATCCCTGGGAGAAAAAGATATCCCAGGCAGATACCTATATATATACCGATGTCTCCATCTATGATTATCTTGAAAGGCTGCAGAAAGCAGGGGAAAAAATCTCTGATTACAAGACTATCTGGTATTATTATTAATGGCCTGGTGAATAATAAATTAGTGCCGCGTTAAGCAATAAATTGAGCTATACTAAAATTTAAAAATCTTTGAAACCCGCTCAGCTCAAACAACCAGAGTTTTTTAAATTTCACCATAGCTCAGCCCCGCCATGGTTTAATTTATAATAGAATTCCCCTTGTTTCATCAAATAATGATGGGTTCCTGATTCTATTATCTTTCCTTTACTTAACACCATAATCCTATCAGAATTCCGGGCTGTTGAAAGCCTGTGCGCCACAACAAGGCAGGTTCTATTTTTCATGAGACTGGCAAGGGCCAGGGTAATTTCTTCTTCTGTTTTTGAATCGATATAAGATGTTGCTTCGTCTAATAACAGAAGCTCCGGGTTATATATAAATGCCCTGGCAATGGAGATTAACTGCCGCTGGCCGCTGGATAATGATTTTCCCCCTTCGGAGAGTCTGCTTTCAAGTCCTTTGGTGAGTCTGCTTATCAGACTGCTGCATCCTGATGCTTTAAGGAGTCTTTTTAATACTTCTTCGGAAATATCTGCACCTGGTGGAACAATGTTCTCCCGAATGGTTCCTGAAAACAGAAATGGCTCCTGGGTAACTATTGCAATTTTTGATCTTAGTTCTGAAAGATCAAAGGTATTAATGTCAGCCCCGTTAATTAAAATTCTACCGGAATCGGGGATGTGAAATCTTAAAATCAGATTGATAAGGGATGTTTTTCCCGAGCCTGTGGGGCCAACAAGAGCAAATTTTTCTTTTTTTTTGATTTTAAATGAAATTTTTTCAAGAACAGGCTCATTCTTTACATACATAAAGGATACATTTTCAAATTCCACGCTATCTATTCTATTTATAACCGCTTTTTTCAGGGGAGCTCCACCCCTTCCATCGACTGTTATCCTCTTATCTTCTATATTTTCGTCATCTAAAATCATAAAAAGTCTTTCTGCCGATGCCATAGCATTCTGCATGATATTATATTTTTCAGCGATATCCCTTAATGGCGTAAAAAACATCTTTATATAGGATATAAATGCGACCAGGGACCCCAGGCTGAGAGTTTCGGAGACGACCCTTCCTCCTCCGTAGTATATAATAATGGCCAGTGCCACAGAAGCAAGTATCTCTATTAGAGGCATAAACAATGCGAAAATATGGATCTGTTTTATTGCTGTGGTATAATTTTCATGGTTCAATTTTGTGAATGACTGATAATTTTCCTTTTCCTGTAAAAAGAGCTGGATAACCTTGATACCCTCCGTGGTTTCAGCGAATCTTCCATTGATTTCAGCCAGTTTTGTGCGTAAATCTCTGAAAATATCCCTTGCCAGTCCGGAAAAATATATTGAAATATAAAGAACAAAGGGAATAATGGAAAATGATATAAGCGCAAGCTGCCAGTTAATGAGGATAAGAAGAGTGGCGATCCCGATCAACAGGAAAAAATCCTTTAGAACAAATGTAATGATTGAAGTAAAAAGTTCATACATGTTCTGAACATCATTTGTAACCCTTGTTACAAGTCGGGCAACAGGATTTAACGCAAAAAAAGTGACGGGAAGGCCTATGATATGTTTAAACAGGTCGGTCCTTAGATCATGCATGGCCATTTGGCCTGTATACTCCATGATTATAACCTGGAAAAGGTTTAAAAAAAAATTAATAAGTATAAGAGCAATAAAAAGTATACAAATATACTTTAGCCCTGACACATCATCTTTGCGTAATATCTGCAAATCTTTTTTATCAAGGAGATTAAGGTTTTCATGGTGTATGAATGCAAAGGACTGATGGATTTCAAAGAGTTCCGGATATTTTTTTATTATTTCCTTAAATTCCTCCCTGGTTGTATCTGCTTTAAGGTATCTTTTTTTATCTTTTATTATTCCGCCGATAGGAGGGTCCAGGGGCTCCGAGTGGGGCATAATATAGCGGTCAATTGCTACTTTGGTGATATAGGGGAGTGAAAGCTCCACCCCTGTTATGAATATAACCAGAATCATTGATCCTGCCAGCATGGAAATATACGGTTTTATAAAGGGATAAAGCCTTTTTAGCAGGTTGATATCATAGGTTTTTCCCACCTGTTTTTCCTCTGAATAACCATAATCAAATCGCATTTATATTTCTATCTCCTGCAGCCTGGATACTGTTGCGTAATAATTATTCTTTTCAATCAGGTGTAAATGGGTTCCTGATTCTGTAATCCGTCCATCCTCCATTGAAATAATTTCATCTGCAAAACTTATCGCATAAATACGATGTGACGCAATTATAATGGTTTTTTCCCCGGCTTTTTTTAGAATGTTTTTAATTATGATATTTGCAGTTTTCACATCCACCTGGCTGACAGGATCATCCAATACCAAAATGGGAGCGTCGTGCAAAAAGGCCCTGGCAATGTCTACCCGTTGCCTTTGCCCCCCTGAAAGGATTACGCCTTTTTCCCCCACTATGGTTTGAAAACCATTTTTAAGACCTGTTATATCATCGTATAAAGATGCCTCTTTGGCAGCTTTGATCAAAGCAGATTCATCTATATTTTTTTGTCCAAAGATAATATTTTCTTTGATGGTTCCTGCAAATAAAAAGGGCTCCTGGGGTACAAAGGAGATATTTTTTCTTAAATCTCTAACTTTAATGTTTTTTGTATCAACGCCGTCAAGGATAATTTCTCCCCCGACTGTATCATATATTCGTGGAATAAGGTTAAGGAGTGTTGTTTTCCCGCTTCCAGGGGGACCCACAATACCCAGGATTTTCCCATGTTCTATTTTTATATTAATATCAGACATGGCAAATCCCCTGGTGTCGGGATAAGTGAAAAGGACATTTTTAAAAAGAATATCCCCCCTGGCCTGGCTAAACAGAATTGCTTGGGGCGAATCCTCGATTTCAGGGGTTACCTGAAGCAGGGCATCGATTCTGTGAAGGGATGCCCTGCCCCGCTGGATAAGATTTATAAGCCATCCTGCCGCCATCATGGGCCATGACAAAAGAGCGAGGTAGCTGATAAAAGCGACAAAGTCACCAGGGGTTATATCCAGGTACATGGTCTTTTTGCCGCCCACATAGATTACAATGGCAAGGCTCAAGTTGGAAAGGAAAACCAGCATTGGGAAAAAAGAG
Organism: Desulfobacteraceae bacterium; assembly: GCA_030592105.1. The sequence goes on along the minus strand of JAUVKE010000040.1, from coordinate 7,459 downwards.
CCTATGATTTTCACCAGGGAGATATTTTTTTTTACATAATTTTTTGAAATTAAATCAAATTGTAATGCAGCCTCTTTTTCCCTGGTATAGGCTTTAATTATTCGGATTCCGGAAAAATTTTCCCTTGCTGATTCAGTCATATCCGAAAATATTGTCTGGATATCTGTGTAAAGAGCATGCATTTTTTTTGTAAAAAAACGGGAAAAAAAAATTAATGCTGTCATGGGAAAAATGACCATCAAAGTTAACCTGATGTTGATATATGCCATAAAAATTATGGATGCCCCCCCAAGAGTAACAGCATCTGTCAGGGCAACAATACCCATACCTGTTGCCATACGGATATTCATGATATCATTGGTGGCATGGGCCATTAAATTTCCTGTTTTTGTTTTGTCAAAATATGAAGAAGAAAGGGTCTGAATGTGAAAAAAAAGTCTGTTTCGCAGTCCTTCTTCAATTTTTCTTGACAGGCCGATAAGGGAACGCCTCCAGATATAACGGAATAATCCTATTAATACTGCACAGCCTGTAATATAAAGTGCATAAATCAGTAATTCTTTTGTCCCGGCCTGAAACGTGGAGATATCGTCAATGGCCCATTTTATTATACGGGGGATAATCAGTTGTAAAAAATCGACAATAATCAGGCATAACATGCCAAGACCTGCAACGGACAGGTTCCCTTTTAAATAGGGTGTAATCAGTTTTACAGATGACATATAAGTTATTCTTATCAATATGAAGTGTAACTATAGATATTCAGATAATAGAGTTCATATGGCCAGATGTTAGTACTGAGCTATGGTGAAATTTAAAAAGCTCTGGTTGTTTGAGCGCAGCGAGTTCCAGAGGTTTTTAAATTTTATTATAGCTCAGTACATTGCTAAAATTATTTATGTAACGGTCTATATTCAGTTGAAATGGGGTTCAATCAAAAAAGTAAGGTTTTCCTTCGCTCCCAGGTTCTGTCACCATTCGTCTCGTTCCCAGGCTCTGTCTGGGAACGAGACGAATTTATTTATGTGACGATCTATATTACCGGAGTAATGAACTTGCCGCTATTACTCTTTGTATTTCATTTGTTCCAAGTACTACTTCACTGAATTTTGATTCTCTGTAGAGCCTTTCCACGGGAAATTCACTTGTTATTCCGTATGCTCCATGAACCTGTACAGCATCAGAGGCAACTTCCCTTGCACATTTTCCTGTAAAAATTTTTAAAAGAGCAGATTCTGCTGCAAGATTTTTGTCTCCCTTATCCATTTTAGCTCCCACAGAATAGAGGAATGAACGGCTTGCGGCTACATTTGAAGCCATGGTCGCAATGAGCCACTGGGTCATCTGAAATTTTGCTCCTATGGGGGTTCCTCTATGTGTTTTTTCTTTGGCATATTTTATAGCATGATCCAGCGCAGACTGGGCAAGGCCGATATTCCCTGCACAGGCTGTTACCTTGGCAAAGACCTCCACTGCCAGTAAAATATCAAAACCACGGCCTGTTTTACCTAATATATTTTTAGACGGGACCCTGGCATTTTCCAGTATAACATCCCCATTATCGCTCCCTGCAAAAGCGAGAAATTTTTCTCTCCTGCCAATTTTGTATCCAGGGTTGTCTGTGTCGATTACAAAGGCTGTTATTCCATTTTCAGTTGCTGCAAAAATTGCTGCAACCTCTGCAATGCTTGAATTGGTAATAAATCTTTTTGTCCCGTTTAATATCCAGTCATCCCCGTCTTTTACAGCTTTAGTTGTAATTTGCTTTGGATCGGATCCCGTATCCGGCTCAGTAAAAGCCCATGCAGCGTTTATGGAGCCATCCAGTATCCTTCGTAAGTATTTATCCTTTAAATAATCACTGGCAAAATTTGAAAATCCAAAGGCTGCCATGGCATTGACCAGGGGGTGAAAAATGCTTGGCATGTAAACATAGGAAAGTTCTTCAACAGCCAGAAGAAGGCTTATATATGTGGCCCCTGCCCCTCCCCATTTTTCTGGAAAAGGGAGGCCGGATATCCTCATATTTGTTATTTTTGATAAAAGTTCATCGGACATTTTATTCTCATTTTCTATCTGAGCGATAAAGGGGCTGATCTCTTTTTTCGCAAATTTTCCAATGGTATCTTTTATACTTAACTCTTCCTCTGTGAAATTATAATCCATTATTTTTTCCTTTCGCCTTAATATTTTTTTCAGGATAATAAAAATAACACCGTCACTTATCAAAAGTCCATCTTAATTTATATCAATAACAAGTTTATGAATGCAAAACCTTTTGTAAATATCCAGCATAAAATAATGTTTATTAAAAATATATTGAGATATTATTTTAATTCCTATTCCTTATATTATATTCAATGTGTTATTTCAGGGTGGGATCTGCTATATATATATTGATATGAAAATAATTGAATTACTGAAAAAATATTGGTTTGTTGCTGGTTTGATTTCGATCTTTACTATTACAATGATAGACAAAACTGAAACAGTCTCCTTTGCTGGTAAATGGCTTAAATCCCATCATGGGCCTGATGCCGCTATCATAATAATATTCTTTGTTTCCGGTTTGATGTTAAACGCCGATGCGATTACTGCAGGGCTTAAAGATATTAAAGGGGTCTTGATAGCCCTTGCCTTGATATTTGTTTTAGCCCCGGGTTTTGCCGCATTGATCACCCTTAGTCCCATTGATCACGGACTTATGCTGGGGATCATTCTGGTTTCGGTTGTTCCCACAACTTTAAGCAGTGGTCTTGTGATGACAGGTGCAGCCGGAGGGAATATGGCCCATGCTCTTGTTATAACTATTTTAGCAAATTTATTTTCAGTTTTTTCCATTCCTGTTGAACTTTCATTATTAGTGAGTTTAACAGGAGATACAACTTTGGTTTTAATTGACAAGATGGAAATGATGCTAAAAATAGGGGTGGTGTTACTTTGCCCTCTTTGTTGCGGTCTTTTTGCGAGACCTTATGCAGGATTTTTTTTGGGTAAGGTTGCCAAATGGCTACAAAATGGTAATCAGATTATTGTACTTCTGGTTGTTTGGATGGCTCTGTCCCAGGTTCGGGAAGTTATTTTACAAAATGGTATGATCCTTTGCGCAGCTTTTGGGGTGGCTGTATTTTTCCATGGTTTAATGCTCTGCGCAGGATGGTTTGTTTCCGGACGTTTTAAGCTTAAAAAGGGGAAAAGAGAAAGCGTGATTTTGCTGGGGGGTCAAAAAACACTCCCACTTTCCATTATGCTTCAGGTCTCTTTTTTTCCTGAATATGGGGCTGCACTGTTAGTATGTGTAATGCACCATATGATGCAGCTTGTTATGGATGGATATATGGTTGAAAGGATGAAGAAATAATTTTATAAATAATCAACTGATCTGTATAGCTGAAGCGTTTTTTAATTAACACAGTTACAATTTTTTAACAAGGTGGGTATTAAAAGCAGATGACTTTGTTTGGGAATGATACTATTGACAGGGAGATCAAAACAGTGGAGAGGCCATCTATTGTCATAGCCGGCAATATGAATGTCGGGAAGACAACCCTGTTTTCTAAAATATGTAAAAAAAATAGAGAGGATTTTAATCTCCCGGGAAATACAGTTACCGCTGCCAAGGGGCCCATCAGGGGGACTGGCAAATCTGCACTGGATACTCCTGGTATTTTTTCCATATTCTCAAAGAGTGAGGATGCAAGAATTTCAAGGGATATTTTTTTGTTGCGAGAACATGGAGAAAAAATAGCGGGTGTAATAATTGTTGCAGATGCAAAGAATATGAAACGTTCCATTGCGCTCACCCTTCAGTTTGCTGAGTATGGCCTGCCCATGCTTCTTAATATTAATATGATTGATGAGGCTGTTTCCAGGGGGATTACCATCAATTTTTTAAGGCTGGGGGAAATACTTGGGATTGATGTATGCCCCACAGTTGCCAGGGATGGAATTGGTGTTTCAAAATTAATTTCAAAAATAAATGGGATGAAGGTTCCTAAAAAATTGACGGAACCTCCACCCAGATTAAAACAGTTCCTGGAAATTTCCGCAAAACTTCTTGCCCCAGCCGATATTCCTCCAAAGGCTCTTGCCATATTGCTTCTTGTGGGCGATAACGCTGCCGAGAAATATGTAAAGGAGAGATTCGGCATAAGCGTGCTGGAACAGCTCAAATTTTTATCGGCGGAATATCAGAATGAGGAGCATCAGCCGTGCAATATTTCATTTATGAATATGTATCACAACAGGGCTGAGGAGATTGTTGATGAGATTCAGACGGTGGAGCCTTCCACGCAAAATCCCCTTTTTTTAAAATTTGGAGACTGGTGCACCGGATTTTCCACAGGGATTCCCATAGCCCTGGTTATTTTATTTTTTCTCTATCTTTTTGTGGGGTTGTTTGGAGCAACATTTCTTGTTGATACTATTAATAAAACAGCGTTTCAGGGGTTTTTGATACCTTTTATAACAAAACTTATGGAGTCTGTGCCAAGTCCTTTTATACGGGATATGATGATTGATCCTGATTATGGAATTTTACCCACAGGGGTTTTTCTATCCCTGGGGCTGGTAACGCCGGTCCTTTTATGTTTTTATATGGCTTTTGGATTACTTGAGGACTCCGGGTACCTTCCCAGAATATCTATCCTTCTGAATAAAGTTTTCATGAAGATGGGACTCAACGGAAAAGGTGTTATACCGATGGTATTAGGTTTTTCCTGCGTCACCATGGCAATTTTAACCACACGAATGCTTGATACTGAAAAGGAAAAAAATATAGCAACATTTCTTCTGATTTTGGGAATGCCCTGTGCTCCCCTGCTGGCTGTAATGCTGGTTATCCTGGGTAACATGCCTTTGTCTGCATCAATAACTGTATTTGGATTAATTTTTGGTCAGATATTTGTGGCAGGTTTTCTTGCAGATAAAATTCTACCAGGGGAGAAACCCAGGTTTCTCATGGAAATTCCGGCCATGCGTGTTCCCAAGCCCTTGCAGATAATCAAGACATCTGTGTCAAAAACATTTTTTTTTATGAAAGAGGCTGTTCCCGTATTTATTCTGGCCTCACTTTTTATATTTTTGTTTGAAAGAATGGGTGGATTGTCGGTTCTGGAGCATATATCCGAGCCTGTGATTAAAAATTTCATGGGGCTGCCGGCGGAAAGTGTACAGGTATTTATAAAAACAATAATCCGAAGAGAAAGTGGCGCAACTGAAATCGAACGCCTCGCCGGCACTTATGATGGAGTGCAGATTGTCGTGAATCTGCTGGTAATGACCTTTTTATCGCCATGTATGAACGCCACCATTGTTATATTTAAAGAACGTGGGAGCAAAGTAGCTATTGCAATCATAAGTACGGTTATGCTCTATTCTGCATTGATAGGTAGCATTGTAAATCATATGTGTCGCGTTTTTGGGATAACATTTACATAGCAGTGCCAAAGGAAAACCAGGATTATTATGTTAACTGAAAAACAAGAAGAAATCATGGAAGCGATCTGGCGTTCAGGGGAAATGAAAAATTATGCCATTGATGCGATTAAAAAAAAATGTGATGTCGATTTTACTGATGGGGATCTAAAAGAACTTGAAAAAATGCGCCTTATTGCCTCCAACGATGATAAGATTCTTTTTTCACACAAGGGAAAACGGCTGGCTGAATGTATTATACGGCGTCACCGTTTGGCAGAAGTCCTTGTGTCGAGTATCCTCAATCTCAAGAGTAGTGAGATGGAAAAAGTCGCATGCAGTGTAGAGCATGGCCTTGCGCCGGAAGTGGAGGAATCTATTTGTATTTTGCTTGGGCATCCCGGCATTTGTCCCGATGGTAAACCTATTCCCCAGGGAAAATGCTGTAAAAAAAGGCTCAGGGTTGTAAATAATACTGTTGTCAGTTTGAGTGAACTTGAATCGAGCGAGAAAGGGAGAATTACATATATAATACCGGACAGTCATTCTAATTTACACAGACTGATGTCCTTTGGATTACAGCCAGGTGTCACTGTGAGTGTGCACAGAACAAGCCCTGCGTTTTGTATTAAATTCGGGAATACTGAGCTGGCAATTGATAAAGATATCGCCAAAAATATCTATGTATGGAAGGTTGATGATTAACCAGCGCCTGGCAGATGGATAATTTATTTTTATACTTTTGAAAATAAAAAAGCAGAATCAAAATTTTTGATTCTGCTTTTAATCTGTTCATACCTGCTGCGTATATTAAATCAGTGATTTAGCTTTTTCGTCTGATTGCAAAAGCAATTCCCATGAGTCCTGCGCCAAGGAGAAAAAGTGTAGCCGGTTCAGGGACAGGTTCGTAATTAATTTTTAAGGTAGACTTGCAAAGATACAGGTGATGGTCTCCACATTGGCCGTCAGTGGTTACTGTAACATCGAGCATCTCCTCTGCAATCCACGAATCAAAAATTGATGTAACATCAAAACAGCTTACTGATTTAGAGAAAAACCAGCTTTCTTTTTCAGTAAGCGCTCCCATATCCAGACCTTCCACCGTAACCATATCATCATATCCATCTACGCGATAGGCTTTTATTGAGAGGAGAGCAGATGTTACTGCATAATTGTCGGGTACGGCCAGGTCAGCAGGTGTGTTATGTTGATATGAAAAACTTTCCTGTTTTTTTTCCCACATGGATTCTCCAAACCAGCCAAAGCTTTGCGTATCAGTAAATGACAGGGCATTTGCAAGCCCTGTCCACGCTAAAAACAAAAAGCATATTGTAATCCCCAGTAAAATTTTTTTCATATTTTTCTCCTTTTTTTGGATAGATAAAAAAATTATGAATATTCAATTACGGTTATTCCAGTATGATGCTTTGGCAGATGTATGAGAGCAGGGCAGTTGGATGGAAAGGATAGCATAAACCAAAATACAAGAAAAACCCTAATATAGGGGTATGCGAAAAAAAATATTTTGTCAATAAAAAAAAACTACATAATTGAGGTATAAATTACATAGTTGAAGCATGGAAAATTATAAAAATAGAAGAATATGTAATTTTTTAATAGCATGGGTAACAGTTATTGGATAGCTGCAAAGCATTAAAAAATCATCCAGGTTTTGAGAAGTTACTAATTTTTCAAGGGGACGTCCTTGACTTTGCTCTGTTGTTTCCATATAAAAAGTATACTTCTTAAGCGGCAAAGCCGCAGTTATCAGTTGTCAGTTGTCAACACTGGAGGTTATTTTGAAATTTGAGGATTTGGAAGTTTTGTATAAACATTTTCAAGATATTAAAGATTTTGCCAGGTTTCTGCAATATTCAAAAGGTTCTTGTGGAGAATTAAGAACACAAATTTATATTGATATGCTTTTACTGATAACTGAGATCTGATAACTGATAACTGATAACTGATATAATATAAGGAGATCCGGAATAAGCAGGATTTCGGCATACAATTATGGTCAGACAAGGGCTCATATATTCTAAAT
>JAUVKE010000293.1 GCA_030592105.1 Desulfobacteraceae bacterium | reverse complement strand
CTCCGGGCGAGAATATATGCCAGAGGAATTCCTAAAATAGAACAGAAAATAGTAGCCCAAAAAGCAGCTCCGAGTGTGAGAAATACGGAAGCCATAACTTCCTGGTCAGTTATGGTTGTACGCATGATTTCAGGATCTGCACTCATAATCATCCTGACCATGGGTAAAGCCACCAGAATAACAAGGATAATACCAAGAGAAGAAAATACCACCTTGAAATTTTTAGACCCGGAAGATAAGATCATTATTGATTAATATCCACTAATTTGGCCAGGGGAAGAGGAAGTTTATCAAGATTTCCCGTTGCCGTGGGGGGGGATATGGGGGGCTGCCCGTTTTTTTTCATGATATCCTGTCCCTTTTTACCAACCACGAAGCTGATAAATTTGACTGCAGCACCGGGGTTTGGGGCGGATTTTGGCATGGTTATACCGTAAACCATTGGTTTGCCTGTTTTTTTAATAAATTCTCCAGGTTTTTTGCCGGTTATTTTGACCATTGCTGATTTATAAAACGACTGGTGCTCCACAGATTTAAGACTAATATTTTCAGGGAGTAAAACAAATGGCATTTTGTGCTGCTCACATACAGATCTGTAGATAAAAAGATAATCGATCTGACCTGCTTCAAGCATCCCTATGAGATCCGTCTCCTTGGGCCTTACGTTTTTCATGGGACATCCCTTTAAAAGATCTCGGTTTAAACCTGGAATCTGATAATATTTTTCTGCAAGCTGCCATGTAAGGAGGGTACGGTAACCGCATGGATCGGAATTCGGATCAGAGTGCCCGTATTCCACATCTTTTTTCAAAAGAATTTTGTACCAGTTGTCTTTATTTATCTCTTTACTGTAAGGAGAATCAGGCATGTACATAATTGCCATTTCGTTGGTGGCAAATGAAATATTCCAGTCCGCATATTCAGGCATAAGGAGGTTTTCTATTACAGAATAATCAGCAGATGCCATAACATCACAGGGCCGATCAAGATCAGTGATTTTTCGGGCACAGGTTCTGGAACCTGCAGCCTCAAGCTGTATCTGCAGATCAGGATAAGTTTTATTAAAAGCCTGTTTCAAAGCTCTAAAAGGAACAGCAAGGGAACCAGCATGAAATACAACAAGTTTATCCCCTGATTTAGCATTAACAGGGATGGCTGGCATAAAAAGTATTCCCATAAAGCATAGAGCCGCAAAAAGTAACTTAAGGCTGAATTGGCCTTTTATAATTTTAATATTCCTCATATATTTTCTCCATATTAATATGTTTTTGCACCAGCCCGATAATATTTTCGAAATTAGAACCGGTTTCATCCAGATCAGGATCAAAGGGGAGTATCCCAAGAAGGGGGACCCCGGAGAGGGTCTCTATTATTTCAGGATTTATTTTTTCCACCTTTCCTCCCTTTGTAGCATCGAAACCGTTTATTATAAAACCCCTGATATCTATGCCCCTGTTTTTTGCCTCATTTACAGTTAAAAGTGAATGATTTATGGTGCCGATATCCGGCCTTGCCACCAGGACAGCTGGAATTTTCAGTTCGTTTATCATATCAGCTACAAAATAATCCTCTTTTATGGGAACAAGGAGTCCCCCGATCCCTTCCACCAGAACAAAATCATGTTTCCTGCTCAATTCAAGAAAAGCATGGAGGATTCTGTCAGTATTAATATTGATCTTATCAATAAGCTGAGCTGAATATGGGGCAGCCGGCAGTTCAATATTTACAGGGCAAACCAGATCAAGATCATCATCACCACCAATCGCATTTAATAAAAACCGGACATCATCCGATACAAGTCTCCCCTTGTTCCAGACAGCCCCTGTTGCCACCGGCTTCATAACCCCCACATCAATTCCCCTGGCTTTTAAGGCGCCTGCCAGCCCCGCCGCCACCACAGTTTTACCTACCCCTGTATCTGTACCTGTAATAAAAATTCCTTTACCCACTGTTCCTCCTGCAAATTGTTAAAAGCAAAGCTCTCCTTACAAATACTAAATAATGCCGAGCCTTCTCCCCTCTGACCTGAACCCATCTATAATCATCTCAAGATGTTTTTTTGTATGGGATGACATCAGGCTGACCCTGATTCTGCTTTTACCGTCAGGGACAGTGGGAGGCCGTATTGCCGGGGCAAATATTCCTTTTTTCAAAAGTCTCCTGGCAAATTTCATTGTCAAGCCCGCATCCCCTGTCACAACAGGGATTATATGGGTTTTGCTGTCAAGACAGTCATACCCCATATCAATTAACCCGCTTCTGACTGTTTCAACATTTTTTATCAGGTTTGCCCTTATTGATGGATCATTTTCAATAATATCCAGGGCTGCAAGGCTTGAAGCACAAACCGACGGGGGGAGTGCCGTGGTGTAAATAAAACTCCTTGCCGTATTTTTAAGATACTCAATAATAATTTCCGGTCCCGTAACAAACCCCCCCAGGCTGCCAAGGGCCTTGCTGAAAGTTCCAATCTGAATAACATTTTCTTTTTCAAGCCCGAAATGTTCGCAGGTCCCTTTTCCACTGCTTCCGGTTACACCTGTTGCATGGGCATCATCAACCAGCAATAATCCGTTATTTTCTTTTGCAATTTTCTGCAATTGGGGCAAAGGGGCCAAATCACCATCCATACTGAAAAGACCGTCGGTAATGATTAATATTTTACCAGCGAATTGTAAATCCTTCCCCCTGCGTGATAAAAAATTATCCAGATAATCAAAATCTTTATGGGGATATTTAATAATTTCAGCCCCACTGAGCCTGCATCCATCAATTATACTTGCATGATTAAGGTGATCACTCAATATAAGATCACCCTTGCCGGCAAGGGATGATATAACGCCAAGATTTGCCATATATCCGGTGGAAAAAAGAATTGCAGAGTCACAGCTTTTAAATTTCGCTATTCTTTTTTCCAGTTCTTCATGGATCTCCAGATTTCCTGAAATCAGACGGGAAGCACCTGCTCCCGTACCAATTGCCTGAACTGCGGCAATTGTTCGTTTCTTCATGGCAGAACAGCCGGCCAGCCCGAGGTAATTGTTTGATGAAAGAAGAATCATTTTTTTACCATCAATGGAGACTTCAGCATCCACAGAACCGGTGACCTTAACCAGAGTTCTGTAATGATCACTCTTCTTGAGGTCTTCTATTTTTTGATAATATTTTTGAAACATAATCTAAGTAAGGTAACTTTACATTCCTGTTACAGCCTTGATTGAATCATGAGTAATGGAAATAAGGTCTTTAAGTTCGTTAATGGAAATACTCAAAGGGGGCATGAGAACGATCACATCTCCCAGGGGACGTATTATCAAACCTCTTTTCCGTGCCTCCATAATTACCCTGTTCCCTGTTTTATCAGAGGGAGAATATGGTTCTTTTGTTTTTTTGTCGGAAACAAGCTCTATCCCTGCCATAAATCCGGATTGCCTTATATCACCCACATGATTCAATTCATAAAATCGATTAAGCCCATTTTTTAAAAACAATATTTTTTCCTGGAGTTTCTCCAGGGTTCCGTCACTCTCAAAAATCTGAAGATTGGCCAGCGCAGCAGCACATGCCAGGGGATTTCCTGTATAAGTATGGCCGTGAAAAAAAGTTTTAAGTTCATCAGGTTCACCCAAAAATGCATTAAAAATTTTGTCGGTGGTAAGAGTAGCGGACAAGGGAAGATATCCCCCTGTGATCCCCTTGCCCAGGGTCATTATATCAGGCTGTACATTTTCATGCTCACAGGCAAACATCCTCCCTGTTTTGCCAAAACCGACTGCAACCTCATCTGCAATCAT
>JAUVKE010000294.1 GCA_030592105.1 Desulfobacteraceae bacterium | reverse complement strand
CCCACCAGTAAGCTTGTAAGTATGATAACAGGAATAATGGTGCAGCCGAATAAGGCAATTGTTGGTGCCAACGCATTTGCCCATGAAGCAGGAATTCATCAGGATGGCGTCCTTAAAAACCCATTGACCTATGAGATAATGAAACCTGAAACAGTGGGGCTTGGGAGTAACAGTCTTGTTCTCGGCAAACATTCAGGCAAGCATGCTCTCCAGGCTCATTTAAAAGAGATGGGGTATGATCTTTCCCGGGAAGAAATACAAATTGTCTTTAAAAAGTTTAAAACCCTGGCTGACAAGAAGAAAACTATAGAAGATGAAGATCTGGAATCCATTGTCACAGAAGGGATATTAAGGAGCAGTGATGTTTTTTCCCTGGACTATCTCCATGTTACCAGCGGGACTACAGTTTTTCCCATGGCCAGTGTAAAACTGCAGATAAACGGAAGAAAAACACAGGATTCCGATTACGGGAATGGCCCCATTGATGCTGCTTTCAATACCATTGCAAAACTTGCTGACACCGATGCAGAATTGTTGAGATTTTCCATCAGTGCCCTCACAGGGGGGACTGATGCGCAAGGTGAAGTAACTGTCCGCTTAAAGGACGGGGGCCTGATTGCCCTGGGAAGGGGTGCGGATTCAGACATAATTGTAGCCAGTGCCAAAGCCTATGTTGACGGACTTAACAGGCTTGAATATTTAAAAAAACGACCAAAACATTTATTATCTTGAACATATTATTACATTAGCTAAAGCAGAATGAATCTTTTTGATAATTTCGCAGGAATCCAGGCACTTGGGGAAAATATCCCTGGCGTTACATTTTTTACATGGGCTCTTCACCAGGTAGCCTGTCTCAAAGTCAAAGGGATGTTTTATATCATTTTTTTCTATTTTTGTATCCATGGCATTTATTTATCACTTGGTTTTGATAAAATTATAAAAATTAGGAAAGCAGTTTTTTTGTCATTCCTGGGAAAGCTGAAATCGAGTATATTAAAAGATAAATTTCACAGGCTTTTGAGTAATTACTCAATAAGATTAGGCATTTCAACAAAAACGTGGTAAATGATACAAATAAGTTCAGCCCTGATGGGTTCTTTCTTAACACGCTTAAATACCAATCAAATCACACTTTAAAGCGTGTCTGCTGGTCAGCACCGCTGAATTATTATTATTATTATTATTACAGTAACTCAAGTATAAAATAACTTCAGAGAAACTTTTTTTAATTAAATTATTATGCGAACCGGCATCGGATATGATATACATAGATTAGTCCATGGGCGTAAACTTATTTTAGGCGGAGTGACCATACCCTATGAAAAAGGCTTACTCGGTCATTCCGACGCTGATGTCCTTATCCACGCTGTGTGTGATGCGCTTCTGGGCGCTTCCGGCCTGGGAGATATCGGACTCCATTTCCCTGACACTGATGACAGATTTAAGGATATACAGGGAATAAAGCTTCTTTCCGATACATATAAATTGGTTGGAGATAAAGGTTTTTCTGTTATTAATATCGATTCCACAATATTTGCTGAAAAACCTAAACTATCCTCCTATAAAAAAAAAATGGAAAATAATATGGCCAGGGTGCTTGGAATTGATCCCGATTTTATTAATGTTAAGGCCACCACCATGGAAGGACTCGGCTCCATTGGAAATGGTGACGGCATTGGCGCCATGGCTGTTGTTTTAATTAATTAATTTCAGTTCCTAAGATGGATTACATGTATGACAATACAAATTTATAATACTTTAAGTGGAAAAAAAGAAATTTTCAAACCTGTTGACCCCAACCATGTTCGCATGTATGTTTGCGGCCCCACTGTCTATGATTCCAGCCATATAGGACATGCCAGGTCCGTTGTGGTTTTTGATGTTATTGCCCGCTATTTAAAAGAAAAAGGGTTTGATGTAATCTATGTGAGAAATTTCACAGATGTTGATGACAAAATAATCAACAGAGCTAAAGAGATGGATCTCACCCCGCAACAGATTTCTGAAAAATATATCAATGAATTTCACCAGGATATGGATGCGTTAAATGTTGAACGACCCACAATGGAGCCAAAAGCTACTGAACATATTAAAGAAATCATAGATCTTGTTGAAATATTAATCAAAAAAGGTTCTGCTTATCAGGTTGACAATGATGTCTATTTTTCCGTGGAATCTTTTAAGAAGTATGGAAAGCTCTCAGGAAGAAAATTAGAAGATATGAAAGCAGGAGCCAGAATTGAGATAGATACCAGAAAACGGAATCCCTTTGATTTTGCGCTGTGGAAATCTTCAAAACCAGAAGAGCCGTTTTGGGAGAGCCCGTGGGGTAAAGGAAGGCCGGGATGGCATATAGAATGCTCTGCCATGAGTATAAAATATCTGGGCGAAACTTTTGATATCCATGGAGGGGGCAAAGACTTAATCTTTCCCCATCATGAGAATGAAATTGCCCAGTCAGAAGCGGCTTCAGGGAAACCTTTCGTAAAATACTGGATTCATAATGGGTTTGTAAATGTTAATAAAGAAAAGATGTCCAAATCCCTTGGAAATTTTCTTATGATCAAAGATGTGAATAAAAAATATCATCCTGATGTAACAAGGCTCTTTTTACTCTCCAAACATTACAGAAGCCCCATAGATTTTACGGATAAGGCTCTGGATGAAGCATCTTCAAGTCTTGATAAAATCTATTCTCTCCTGGAAAGAATAGAAAAAAAAATGGAAATAGAAAATTATGCCGGAGAATATAAAGAAAAAAATGATCTTTGGGAAAAATTTTCTAAAGCAATGGATGATGATTTCAATTCTGCCAGGGGTATAGGTATACTTTTTGAAACTGTGAGAAAAACAAACCGGCTCCTTGACAACAAAGAAATTGCCGGTGATATAATTGAAAAAATAAAGTCAGCACAAAAAAATATTATTAAAACAGGTTCTGTTCTCGGCATCATTACCCGGTCGACTGAATCGTATTTTAGTTCCAAAAAAGCCTCTATAATGGAAAAAGAATCTATGGAGCCTGCTCTTATTGATAAAATGATACAGGATCGTGCGGATGCCAGAAAGGCAAAAGACTGGGGGCTTGCAGACAATATAAGAAAAAAATTATCCAAAATGAATATAGTTATTAAGGACACCCCCGATGGTACCATATGGAAAGTCCAAAAGTAATTCCAGAAACAAAGCACAAGTTATGAAGTGCCTGAACAAAATTCAATGTCAACCCTCCTGTCGTTTTTATTGTATTTTTGACCACCCGTTGTAGCCGGTCCCATTCCCATGACTTTTATCCTGGAAGGATCGGCCTCTTTCCCCACAAGATAATTTTTTACAACAACAGCTCGAAATCTGGAAATTATCTTATTAAAACCGGTTTGCCCCGAGGAATCGGAATATCCCCTGATAATTATCTCCATATCAGGATACTCGGCCATTATGTCTGCAAGCAAATTTAACGAATCATATGCTCTATCAGGAATTTCATTGGAGTTTAAATCAAAATATATAATCAGTTTTTCATCTTTTAAAGGTAAAATTCTTTTTGCCTTTGCCAAATAACCTTCGTCAACATATTCTATTTCCAGGTCTGAATCCAAAGGGCCACCGGGTTGAACAAATTTTTTACCGGAATATTCCGACATGGGCATCTTTTTCCCGTCCAGCTCCATTTTATCAGCCTGCAATCCACTCTCCTTAAGCTTATTTCCCACATCCTGAATATCCCCACCCTTTTCTGGCAAGGAAACGACGGCCTGATCTTTAAATTTGCCTGTAACAGACT
>JAUVKE010000150.1 GCA_030592105.1 Desulfobacteraceae bacterium | reverse complement strand
TACCGCAACGTAGAAGACGGACAAAAGGGCAAGCAGGATGCGTAGATTATTTTCTGTAAGTTCCCTAAGGTACTAAAAAGAAAAAGTGAGAAAACTTATGACAAAGCTATTATTAAAGGAACTTAAAAAAACAGGGTTGGATCTTTCGGACTCTCTTTATAATGAAACAGACAGGCTCGCAGGCTGGCTTTGCAGTTATGTTCCCGAGGAAATCATTCACGCCTCCGGTTTTCATCCCATTCGGATCAGCGGATCGGGGAGACCTATCACCAAAGCAGATATATTGCTGCATAGTAATATGTGTCCATTTGTTCGCAGTCTTTTTGATGATGCAATGGAAGGTAAATTTAGTCATCTTTCAGCAGTTGTATTTACCAACTCCTGTGATGCCATGCGGCGGTTATTTGATGCATGGTCAACATTTTTGCAAAAGGATTCAACTTTCTATCTTGACCCGCCCAGAGACAAACATCAGGAAAGCGTTGCTTTTTATGCGGAAATGCTTAAAGATTTCGCATTTCAGCTTGAAAAACAGAGCCCCCAAAAAATAACCGCTGAATCATTAAAAAAGAGTATTCAAATCTTTAACCATACCCGATTACTCATTAAAAGGGTATCAGAACTTACAAGCAATCATTTGATAAGCAGCATGACAGCCTTTTATATTATGCAGATGGCCACACAATGCAATCGGGAAAAATTCAATGATAAACTGAATCAATTTCTTGAAGGTTTATCAAATGAAAAAAAAGTGCAAAAAGGTGTTAGAATTCTATTAACAGGCTGCATTATTGATAAGCCTGATCAGATCAAACTGATTGAAGATGCAGGTGCCCACGTTGTTATAAATGAACTTTGCAACGGAAGCCGGCATTTTGATTATATGGTTTCAGATAATATTGATCCTTTTTATGGGCTCGCCGAAAGATATCTGAATAAAGCCCCATGCTCACGAATGCTGGATGAAAATGGTCGTAAAGCCCATCTCCTGCGGCTTGCTAAAGAACACAAGATTGATGGCGTTATCTATTATATTATAAAATTTTGTGATAATTACATGTGGGATCTGCCCATGGTTGTCGATTTTTTTGAAGAGCATGATATTCCGGTTTTAAATATTGAAGGCGATTATATCCAGGGCAGTTATGGCTCTTTGCAAACTAGAATCCAGGCCTTTGTGGAATCACTTCAATTTTAACCTTAAAAACCCGATTGAATAATCGTTGCAGAGGTAATAATGTTTAAACGTGCTTGTGAAAAAATGGTTGCAGGACTTGAAAAGGAACTTGAAAATTCACCAAACGCTAAACAAGAGATCAATCTGGTTTGGGCTAAAAATGTGCTCAAGTGCTTTGAAGGAAATCAGCCTGTCAGCTGGATCGGTTTTAACTTTCCACCGGAGATTCCATTGGCCTTGGGTTATCTTACTTTTTATCCTGAAATCGCATCAGGAATGCTCTCCGGTTTTAACTTGAGCGGTGATCTTTTGGAATTTGTTGAAAGAAAATATTCAAATATGTTCTGCTGCTCTTTTCATCGATGCGCTGTTGGTGCTGATGCAAAGGGGATGTGGCCAAAGCCGTCATCAATTTTATCTGTATCAAATATATGTGACGGACAGATTAAATTAATGAATATTTTTGGGGAAAGGCATCAAATTAAACCATTGGTTTTAGAAGCTCCTTTTATGCCAGACAGCCTTAATCAAAAAAGTGCTGATTATATTGAAGATCAGTTCAAAACAATTATACCGCAGCTTGAACGTATCAGCGGCCGGACATTATCAGAAAAAAGATTATTAGAAGTTATAAAAATATCAAATCGATCACGTAGCGCCTTAATGAGATTAAATGAATTAAGGAAAAGATCCCCCACCCCATTTCATGGTCCACGAGCTATAAACTCATTATACGTATTGATTACCCAGCTCTGGGGATTGCCCGAGGTTCCTGACTTAATAGAAAACTTAATAAAAGAAATCGAAACATCACCTGTTAGATCATCTGAAAATCAAGAAAAATTCAGACTTCTTATAATGATACCGCCGCCAACCTTTAAAACCCAAATCTATAACTGGCTTGAAAAGGAAATGGGCTCAAATATGGTGATGACTGAACTCACAGATGTGACCTGGGAAGAAATTGATGAAGAAATCCCCTTAAAAAGTCTGGCCAGAAAAGTTATTTCACAGCCTATTTTAGGAACCATAGAAAAACGGATTAACTGGGTCATTAAAAGTATAAAGGATTACAATGTTGATGGAGTTATCCATTTTTCCCACTGGGGTTGCCGTCAATCCATCGGCGGCGTTGGTGTTATTCAAAAAGCATTGGAAGATATAAATATACCCTTTTTAAACCTTGATGTTGATCTCGTGGATCCAAGACCTTTTTCTCCAGGGCAAATTTATACCAGAATTCAAAGTTTTATTGAAATGTTGAACCAGCGAAAGGAAGAAGGCTTATGATAACAGCAGGTATTGATATCGGTTCTTTGTCAACAGACACGGTTATAATTGATGATAAAAAAAATATCCAGGCTTATAGCATTATTCCCACCGGTGCAAGCAGCAAAAAAGCATCATTAATCTCTTTTGAACAGGCCATTGAAACTGCCAGGATAAAAAGGAAAGATATTGACTATGTTCTTTCAACAGGTTACGGCCGAAAAAGTGTTGATTTTGTTGATGACCAAGTGACTGAAATCACCTGTCATGCCAGGGGAATGCATTTTTTATATCCCAATACAGGCAGTATCATTGACATTGGCGGACAAGACAGTAAGGCAATTTCAATTAATAAAAACGGAAAAGTGATGAAATTTGCCATGAATGACAAATGTGCTGCCGGAACAGGACGTTTTTTAGAAGTCATGGCCAGGGCACTTGAAGTAAAACTGGAAGAGATGGGCCATATTTCGCTGAAATCGACCCAATCCGTTTCAATTTCAAATATGTGCACTGTTTTTGCCGAATCCGAAGTTATATCCTTGATCGCAGAAGGTGTGTCGGTTGAAAACATTATTAACGGCATCCATCAATCCATCACAGGAAGAGTCCTTGGTTTACTGGAAAGAGTGGGGGGAGAGAAAAAAATTGCCATGAGTGGTGGTGTAGCTAAAAATATTGGTGTTGTAAAAGCGATTGAAAAAAAATTGGGCTTAACCCTTTATATACCTGAGGAACCACAGATTGTCGGGGCACTTGGAGCCGCACTTATTGCCATGGAAAAAGCAGGATAAGCTGATTTTAAAAAACAGCATTTTTAAACTGATATAAGGTGACCTTTCAGCTATGCTAAATTAACAATGCCTGTTTTATTTATTAATCAAATATCAAGACTAAAAATTTGACCCCTTATTCTCCAGCAATGAATCCAATTTATTCACTTCTGTTACAGGAAACTGGCAGGTATACTGTTTGCACACATAGGCGGCTGGTTCCTGATTTACAGGTCCCATCCCCTGTACAAAAGGGGATAAAGCCTCAAGCTTTTTGCCTTCCGGGCCATCATTATAAAGCAGCACCACTTTATTGGGCAGAAATTTTTTCTGAATAGCCTTGATCATGGATTGAGTACTCTTATGAGCAGGATCCCCCGCAATAACGATTTCCTGTGCCGGACCGGCAATAAAATTGACGGCAGCAAGCAGCTGAGTATACCCCATGGGATGAGCATCTACATTACCGGAAAACGCTCGAATCAGCTGCTCCGCCTTTTGTTCCAAATCAACATTTCCGGTCATGCGGCCCAGGCGTAAAAAATTCAGGGCCGCCACCGAGTTCCCCGAAGGCAAAGCCCCATCGTAGGCCTCTTTGCTAACTGTTATTAAAACTTCATTTCCTTTTCCTGTAAAATAAAGCCCGCCGTCTTTTTTGTCCCAGAAAATATCTATCATTGTTTTATTCAAGGCAAGAGCCTCTTCAAGATAATGAACTTCAAAAGTAGCTTCATATAATTCGATGAGCCCCCAGACTAAAAATGCATAGTCATCAAGATACCCTGGATAGGCAACATCACCATGGCGAAAACGACGGAACAAACGTCCATCTGTTCCTCGAAGTTTTGTCAGAATAAAATCGGCCGCAGCCACGGCAGCATCAGCATATTTTTTATCCCCCATGGCCTGGTATCCCTTTGATAAAGCGGCAATCATAAGCCCGTTCCAGGATGTCAAAATTTTATCATCCTTGAGTGGATGTACCCGTTTCTCACGGACAATAAAGAGTTGTCGTCTGGAATTCATTAGACGTTTCTCAAGTTTTCCGGCTTCCATCCCCTCTTGTTTGGCAAAGTCTTTAAGAGAAAGGGAGATGTACGGGATGCTAAAACCTTCTTCAAAGTTGCCCTTATCGCTGATGCTATAAAAACGGCAAAAAAGATTCCCCTCTTTTTCGCCCAAATGATCTATAATATCCTTTCGTTTCCAAACATAAAAGATCCCTTCTTTTCCCTCACTATCCGCGTCTTCTGCCGAATAAAATCCTCCATTGGGAGCTGTCATGTCACGCAGTACATAGGTAAAAATTTCTTGCGCTGTGATAGCAAATTTTTTTTCTTTTGTTGCCTGATATGCTTCAATATAGGCGTTTGCCAGTAATGCCTGATCGTAGAGCATCTTTTCAAAGTGGGGAACCAGCCACTTTGCATCAACCGAATAGCGGTGAAAACCAAAACCGATTTGATCAAAGATGCCTCCCCTTCTCATGGCGATGAGGGTTTTTTTTACCATTTTAAGGGCAGATGGCTCAGCGTTTCGCTTGTGCCATCTCAAAAGAAAGGTAAGGTGGTGGGGTGTTGGAAATTTAGGTGCAGCCCCAAAACCGCCCCATTTTGCATCGAAATTATTTTCAAACTGCCGATAGCCCTTTCTTAGTGTTTCTATATTTACCGTATTAACAGGAGTCTTTAAACCCTGCTGCGGCTGAATGGTACTTGTAATTTCATCGCTCACGTTTAATATTTTTTGCCTGTCATTTCCCCACATATCAGCAATCTGCTTCAAAATATTCATGAGGCCCGGCATACCCATGCGGCTGGATTTTGGGAAATAGGTGCCGGCAAAAAAAGGCTTGCCATCAGGTGTCATGAAGATAGTTAGTGGCCAGCCGCCACGTCCAGTCATGGACTGGCAGACGGACATATATATCTTATCCACATCTGGCCGCTCTTCACGGTCTACCTTGACAGCGATATAATATTTGTTTAAGAGATCAGCAACCTCTTTGTCTTCAAAGGACTCATTGGCCATAACATGACACCAGTGACATGTGGCATAGCCAATTGAAAGAAAAACAGGCTTATTCTCCTTTTTTGCTTTTTGAAAGGCTGTTTCACCCCAGGGATACCAATCCACCGGATTACTGACGTGTTGCAGAAGGTACGGGCTCTTTTCATTAATCAAATGATTTAAAGCTTTTTTTGTTTTTTCTTCACTTGCGGACACTTGACCTCCTAAATAAAATATTGCAATAAAAACTGATAAATAAATAAAAATCTTATCAACAGGTTTTATGATAGCGTAATATTTCAATGTTGTAAAATTCATTGGCATCAAACTCTTAAAAGATATTCCTGGTTTCCGGCATGTTTTTTTTATGTTTTGACCGACCGTCAATTCCCGGAATTCGGATATCCAGCTTATTAATCTTTCTAAAAAGTGTACTTTTATGTATGCCAAGACTACTGGCAGTAGCCTTGCGATTATAATTATTTTTTTTCAAAGCATTCAGTATAATTTTTCTTTCTATGGATTTTACCGGGTCATTTAAAGATTTATACGTTTCTGTAATCGTAGACTGCATAGATAAGATTTCAGGCAGATGCCGCCGTTGAATATATCCGGATGAACATAACACAAAGCCATGTTCAATAATATTTTCCAGTTCTCTTATGTTTCCCGGGAAATCATGAGACATAAGAATTTTAAGCACTTCCTGATCAATGCCAATAATGGATTTACCACTAATTCTATTTAATTTGGCAATAAAATGTTCAACAAGAAGCGGAATGTCCTCCAGACGTTCTCTAAGTGATGGAAGTTTCAGCAGTACAACATTTATACGGTAAAAAAGATCTATGCGAAATTCTCCCTTTTTTACTAAGCCGGAAATATTATTATTTGTTGCAGTTATAATTCGTACATCTGTTTTTTCTTTTTTTACAGCTCCAAGAGGTTGGAATTCATGTTCTTCAAGTACCCTGAGAAGTTTTATCTGAAATGCAGAGCTGATATCACCAATCTCATCAAAAAGAATGGTGCCTCCATTGGCAGCAGCAAAAAAGCCTGGCTTATCCTTAACTGCGTTAGTAAAAGCACCAGCTTTATAGCCGAAAAGTTCTGATTCCAGCAGAGTATCTGGAAGTGCTCCACAATTAATTGCAATAAAAGGATGATTTTTACGCGGGCTTAAATTGTGAATTGCTCTTGCGATAAGTTCTTTGCCAGTCCCTGTCTCACCTTCAATTAATATTGTACTATCGCTTTCTGATATCTGGGGAAGAATATTAAATATTTTTTTCATTGCCTTGCTGCTGCTAATTATATCACCCATTTGAAAACGGGATGAAAGCTCTTTTCG
>JAUVKE010000328.1 GCA_030592105.1 Desulfobacteraceae bacterium | reverse complement strand
CGGCAACAGGTATAATCTGATTAAACCATGAAAAACTCACAGATAAGAGGTCGTAAAGAAAGAATCTATTAAAAATATAAGCTTGCATAATAGTATACCAAAAAATAACGTCAATAAGTTTAGTCCTGATGGATTCTTTCTTAACGCTCTCTAATCTGTTTAAACAATTTCAAAGTTTTAATCAGATCATACCTGCTGCGTATCTTAAATCAGCGACGTTGAATAGTTACAAAATAGATTTTGTTGAGCTCATAATTTTTAAGTTGTCAGTTCATCGTCAGTATTATATAATTGTCGGAATTTGTAATCAAGAAACAAATTAGATCTGATTTAAAAACGAGGATATATGAATCCATTGGACATGGTAATAATTGCAGTGTTATGTTTCTGCCTGGTACGGGGTTTTTTCCGTGGTCTGGTTAAAGAATTATCTTCGATAATAGGTGTATTTGCAGGTTTTTATGCTGCATATACTTATTACAGAACACTTGCCGGGTATATGACAAAATGGACATCCGGCTTTGAACATACAAATATTATTTGTTTTTTAATTATTTTTTTAAGCGTTTTTGTTACAATTAGTATTCTTGGTCTTTTCCTCAAATATATTTTAAATATTTCATTTCTCGGATGGATTGATAGAATTTGTGGAACATGTTTCGGATTTATCAAAGGGATACTTGTTGTCTCTGTTTTACTGCTGGTACTTACCACTTTTTTAAAACAAAATGGAGCTTTTATTCAAAAATCGGTACTGTCACCCCATGTAATGGTGATTTCAGAGACCATGGCACAACTGGTTTCAACGGATATAAAAAAAACTTTTTCTACTAAAATAAAGGAATTAAAAAAAGCTTGGAACATAAATTAACTGAAAATATATCTCCATTAATTAAAATTTTAGAAATTATTAAAAGATTAAGGGGTGAAAATGGATGCCCCTGGGACAAAAAGCAGACTCCCAAAACAATGACGATCTATCTGGTGGAAGAGATCCATGAACTCGTGGAAGCCATCAATTCAGGGGAGCCTGATGCAGTTTTGGAAGAACTTGGCGATGTTCTTTTTTTGATTATATTTGTAGCATATATGTTTGAAACAACCGGACATTTTAATCTCATGGATGTTGCTGATAAAAACTGTGAAAAAATGATTAATCGTCATCCCCATGTTTTTGGTGATAAAAAAGGGGGGAGCATAGAGGATATAAGGAAAAGATGGCATGCGATAAAAATGAAAGAGAAAAATCATTGCAAATCCGATTCCCTCCTTGATGCAATACCTTCTGGTCTTCCTGCGCTCATTCGGGCTTACAGAATTTCGGAACGTGCTGCAAAAACCGGATTTGACTGGGACAATATTTCAGATGTTATGGAAAAAGTAAATGAAGAATTTAGTGAATTTAAAACTGAACTATCTGTAAATAATAAGGATAAAAAGAATACTGACAAAACCGCCATGGAATTTGGAGATATCCTTTTTACCCTGGTAAATGTTGCTCGCTTTGCCCATTTTCACCCTGAAACTGCTCTTACAAGTTCAATAAATAAATTTGAAAAACGTTTTAAGCATATGGAAAAATCTGCATCCCAAAAAGGACTCGACCTTGAATCCTTAACAAAAGAGGAGATGGATATATTCTGGGATGAAGCTAAAAAAAATGTGACTATATCAACGGATATAAACTGAATACTTACAAAATCTATTATGATAGCAATAATCGACTACAACGCAGGAAATCTGACCAGTGTGGCCCATGCCGTCTCCTATCTCGGTTTTAAGGCTGTTATTACAAGCGATATACAGGCAATCAGCAAAGCAGAAAGGATAATATTTCCGGGTGTGGGAGCGGCAGGTTCTGCCATGAAGAGTTTAAAAGCACAATCCCTTGATGCAGCTATAAAAGCTGAGTTTGCTAAAGGAAAACCGATTTTAGGGATATGCCTCGGCACCCAGATAATAATGAGCCACAGTGATGAAAATGACACATCCTGCATAGGAATTATCAAAGGAAATGTCAGCCCCTTTGACCCGAACATGCGGAATGAAGAAGATATGATCTTGAAAATTCCCCATATGGGCTGGAACAGTATTCAGATTAAAATTGATCATCCTCTTTTTTCCGGCTTAAAAAAAGAGGATGAGTTCTATTTTGTACACAGTTTTTACCCTGCACCGGAAAAAATCGGGGATATTATCGCATCTACCTCCTATGGAACCCCTTTTCCTTCTGTGATAGGATTTGACAATATAATCGCAACCCAGTTCCATCCGGAAAAAAGTGGTGAACCAGGGCTTACTTTATTAAATAATTTTTGCAGGTGGGAGCCATGTTAAGCAAACGGATAATACCATGCCTTGATGTTCGTGAAGGGAGAACAACCAAGGGGATTAAGTTTAAAAATAATGTCGATATAGGTGATCCTGTTGAAATGGCCAGATTCTATTATGAACAGGGAGCCGACGAAATAGTATTCTATGACATAACAGCATCCCATGAAAAAAGGGATATTATGATAGATGTTGTAAAACAGGTGGCAAAAACTATTTTCATACCCTTTTCCGTTGGAGGCGGAATACGAAATGTTGATGATATGCGAACTGTTTTACTTGCCGGAGCCGAAAAAATAAGTGTTAACTCTGCCGCTGTTCTGAATCCGGAAATTATTTCAAAGGGTGCCAAAGCTTTCGGCAGCCAGTGTGTTGTACTTGGAATGGATGTAAAATATGTGGGGGAAAAAGATAAAATTCCGTCAGGTTATGAAATAGTTATAAATGGCGGGAGAAAACATATGGGGATGGATGCCTTAAAATGGGCACAAAGGGCACAGGAGCTTGGGGCTGGAGAAATATGTCTGAATTCCATTGATGCCGATGGTATGCAGCAGGGATATGAACTTAATTTAACCTCGCTTATCTCTGAAAACGTATCTATTCCTGTAATAGCATCCGGTGGCGCAGGAAAACCGGAACATTTAAAAGATGTCCTGACAAAAGGGAGGGCAGATGCCGCCTTAATCGCCTCCATGGTCCATTACGGTACTTATACAATCCCCGGCATGAAAAAATACCTTGATTCCAGTGGAATTAAAGTGCGGAGAACGGACTCTTCTGTGAATTCCGGTTAACGCTGGCCAATGTATGCTCGAAAATGTAAAATTATGGTTTTGTATAATCGAGCACTCCCTTCCAGTTTAATATTTTTCCGCCATAGGTTTTACGGTAAATATCTGCTGTTTTTTCCGTGGAAAAAATCAACATAAATGGATACATGGACCCTTTTGGCAATAATTTGCTTTCAACCAGATAATATCCCTTTTTCGCATCTATCATCTCACCGCTGTCATAATCGTCGGTGACTGTGTTATAGTCACGGACCATAACCGAACCGATTTTCTCCAT
>JAUVKE010000457.1 GCA_030592105.1 Desulfobacteraceae bacterium | reverse complement strand
TTTGCCGGGGCCGGTTCCCACATAAAGAGAAAGAGACATGCAGCATCGGCAAAGAAGCATGGATAAGATCTCCTGATGGCATCATATCAAAGGCCGGTCTATCGTTGGAAGAGGGAACTACAGCGCTTTTTTTCCCATCAGAGCTTAACCCGGCTGAGATTAATGGTCTTTATCTGGTAGGCGCCCATATGATCGTGAGGTCCATCGATATTGATTCAGACGGTGGAGATAAAGAGGTTCATTATTATTCAAAATATCTGATATATCACCAAAATGAGGATTGCATCCAGGGAGGCAGACAAGACGTATTCTTTAATGATCCGGATAAAATTCCCCTTGAGATAGGCCCTGTTGATGCAGAAGAGGAGAAAGGGGAAATGCTCTGGAGAGAGGGAGGCTTTCAGGAAGCACTCAAAAAGCACAGGCTGAAGGTTTTGTACAAAGGAAAGCCCCTTGCCAATGAAGATGTGGCTGTCTTTACTGAGGGCGGCTGGGAAAAAAGAGCAAAGACTGACGCAAATGGCATATTCACATTTATTCCTTTGCAAGGCATTCTGACCGAAGAAAAAATTGAAAGATGTCTTTATGTTGCGTCGTTCAGAGACCCGATAACCGGTCAATACCATTGTTCCAGTTTAATGACATTTATAAAGCCTCATCATCTTTTGTATGACAGCAAGGCAAGGGGATTTAATCTCTGGGCCGTTTTTGGTGTGAGTCTTTTTCTGCTATACGTTGCCACTCTGATATATCGAAAAAAAAGGCGCGCTGATAAAAACCTTGCTGAATTTGAAAGGCATAAGATTAAAGAGGATTAACAGATGTCGGTAACAAAACTGAGGTGGACAATATTAATCATATCCTTTTTCGTCCTGATCCTGGGAGGTTGGATAGGGATCAATCTGGGCGGTTTCCTCCCTACCTATGCCTGTCCTTATGTCGGAGGATCAAGAGGGGGGATCTGTTTTCTGTTCAGATTACAATTCCTCATTGGAAATGGATCCCCTGAAGCATTCATAGGGCTGGGAAAACATATTCTTTATTTCTCCCTTCTCGTCATTATCATCGGCCGGGCATGGTGCGGCTGGATCTGTCCCCTCGGATTTGTTCAGGATCTCCTCGATTTGATCAGAAAAAAGTTCCATATGGGCTATATAAGGTTTCCTGAACGGATTCGGGCCGGCCTGGGATGCGTAAAGTGGATTTTTTTCTTTATAGCGTTGTTAATTCCCCTATGGGTGGCGTATCCACTCTTTGCACCGGCTGTGGCAAGTGATCTGCGTCAGCCTTACTGTCAGCTCTGCCCTGGTAAATATATCCTCCCTCTCCTTTTGGGCGATATCAATAATGTGACCGTTAATTTCAAGAGCGCCATTACCATTGTTATGTCCATGCTTGGCCTCATTTTTTCAGTTACTTTTATTGTGCTTTCTTTTCTAAAAAGACGTTTCTGGTGTTCTTACTGCCCGATGGGCCTTTTGCTTTCCTGGTATAAAAAAATCAGTTTTATAAAACTTAAAAAAGACTGTCAGAAATGCACCATGTGCGAGGCCTGTTATAATGTTTGCCCGGTGGAGATAGAGCAGGTTTTTAAGGAACGTGAAAATGAGGATGTGACCTTTTCAGACTGTACTTTGTGTTTGCGATGTATCGAATATTGCCCTGAAGATGGCGTATTACAGGCTACGTTTTTGGGTAAATCTATTTATAAATCTACCAATAAAGGCTTTTTTGAAAGACAACATATAATCACAGAAGTTTGTGAAAAGGAGATCAAAAAGAAGTTTTGAAGTGTTCTGATAAAAGAAAAGAGAATACAGACAGGTGATCAACAATCGTTAACTTAAATGTTAAATGGAGGTGTAAAAATGCAAAGTTTCAAAAAAATTTTCCAAATTGGTTTGGTTTTTGTTTTCTGTTTGGGCTTTTCCACAACTGTGTCCGCCCATGCACTCTGGCTCAATGCCACAGATTATTCACCCAGGATCTTTTCCCATCCCAAATATGCTCCCGAGCCCCAGGCAAAGACCGTGGTTTATTTTGGATGGGGGCATAAGTATCCGCTGGGGGATTTTTTAGATGACAAATATCTCGGCGATTTTTTCTTGATCAAACCGGACGGAAGCAAAAAAAAATTAACACCAGGTGAAGGAGGGTTCCGGGCTGCTGAGATAAAGATGAAGAAAAAAGGAGGAAGGATAGTTGCAGCTACAATAAAACCAGGTTTTTACGGAGAGGTAAAAGGGAAAAAAAGATTTTTATAAGCTCCGTTATGCGCAATATG
>JAUVKE010000159.1 GCA_030592105.1 Desulfobacteraceae bacterium | reverse complement strand
GAGGAAATTTTTTATAAAATCTGCCCAGGACCCCTGGCAGAATATACTCTCCAGGGATGGTACTTCCGCCAATGAAGATTTCTCCCTGTTTGATACCAAGAAAATCTTTCATCTCCAGGAGAACATTTTTTTTCATTTCCAATAAAGCTAAAGAATGTTTATAAAGAAGCTCCCCAGCCCTTGTGGGAACGACATCCCTCCCCAACCGGTCAAGCAACTTTGCACCGACCATATTCTCCAGAGTAGCTATACGTTCGCTCACAGATGCCTGTGCCCGGCAAACCGCGTCCGCAGCTTTGGAAAAACTTCTTAGTTCAACGACCTTGATGAATATTTCCAGCTGTCGTAAATCAAAATCAATGTAGGAAAAATTTTTAGGATATTTTTTTTTCATAGTCACAGGTTTTGGTAAAAATTATTAAGGATTTTAAAAGATATACCATCCAATCATGAATAATGTCAATTCATGAATAAAAGGTCAATTTCATGATTACAGGCTTTTTTGATTAGAACAAATTTACCCTGTACTATATAGCTTTTTGCTTGACATAAATAATAGCATAAGTATACATATACAAGATTAATTTTCTTATTCACAACCGTCAAGAATTTTTTATACATTACATAACTTTTATGTTTTTTGGTCCCATGGAGTTTTTATGAATACTGTAGATGATAATGCAAAAGATACATTGAATGGGGAACAGAAAAATGGTGCTGGGGGGCCTATTATTCTCTTTTTTATTATTGGTCTTTTCTTAAGTCTTATTATGGGATGGATAATTTTTCCCAAGCTTTTATATTCACAAAAAAAACAGCCCATCAATTTTAACCATGTTGTTCACAATGATGCTGTTGATGAAGGCTGCGAGAGCTGCCATTTTTTTCGTGATGATGGAAGCTTTGCAGGAATTCCCAAGCTTGAGCAATGTGTTGACTGCCATGAAGAGGCTCAGGGTGAAACAGCTGATGAAATAAAATTTGTTGAAGAATATGTGGCCAAAGGAAAAGAAGTCCCCTGGTTAATTTATTCAAGGCAACCCGATTGTGTGTTCTTTTCCCATGCAGCCCATGTAATAAAGGCTGGTATGGATTGTGTAGTTTGCCACGGGCATATTGGTGAATCAGAGCACCTGAAAGTTTATGAACAGAACCGTATTACCGGTATTAGCCGTGATATATGGGGACATAATATCGCAGGAATTAAAAAAAATACATGGGACAGAATGAAAATGGATGACTGTGCAAAATGTCATAAAGAGGCGGGTAAAAAAGAGGATAGTGTCCAAACCAGAAAAGATGCCTGTTTTGTCTGCCATAAATAATAAGGCACCTTAAAAATTGCCTTTTCGCCAGATTACGGTGTTGCTGCGAAAATAAAAAATGCTCACATACCCTATGTATGCTGCGCTTTTTGATTTTCGCGCTCCTTGTCCTCAGACGAAAATTCTAATTTTTCAAGGCACTCAATAGAATCTCTTTTTCCATTCATTTCCCGAATTAATTGCCTGAAAGTCGATGAATTCGGCTTTGTGATAAATTTTTATGAGGTAACCCTATGAAAATAGATCGAAGAAGTTTTTTATCATGTGTAATAGGCGGTGCTGCAGGGACAGCTCTTACGCCTTTACCGTGGAAAATAACTGACGACATATCTATCTGGACTCAAAACTGGCCATGGACCCCTGTTCCTGCCGACGGTGAAACAAATTATGTGAAATCTGCGTGTACTCTTTGTTCTGGAGGCTGCGGGATCTCTGTGCGTAAAATTGATGAACGTCCCATCAAGATTGAAGGAATGAAGGGGCACCCGGTAAATGATGGCGGCATCTGCTCCCATGGTTTGGCCGGACTCCAGCTCCTTTATGATGAACAGCGAATTAAAACTCCCTTAAAAAGAACAGGTAAAAGAGGGGAAGGAAAATGGAAGGCTCTCTCATGGGATGATGCCATAGCTGAGGTTGTAAAAAATCTCAAGGGCTTAAGATCAAAAGGTAAGTCAAATACCCTTGCTTCCATTACCGGAACAGATATTGGGACAGTTAACCAGCTTGTCAAAAGATTCCTGACAGCTTATGGCTCTGCCAATTATATGACTATTCCTTCCATCCAGGACACATACGAGCTTGCAATGGAATCTATGCATGGCTCAAAAAACCTCCCCTGTTTTGATTTTGATAATGCGGATTTTATTTTAAGTTTCGGGGCAGGCCTTTTGGATGGGTGGGGTTCTCCGGCTTCCATGTTCAAAACTAACAGTATATGGAAAAACAATAAAGTCAGTATGGTACAGGTTGAACCCCGTTTATCAAATACCGCTGCAAAATCTGATCAATGGGTACCTGTAAATCCTGGAACCGAAGCGGTTCTTGCCCTGTCAATGGCTTGTGTAATAATTAATGATGCCGCATATAACAGAAATTTTGTAGAAAATCATTCCCATGGGTTTGACGAATTTAAAAAAATAGTCACCACAGAGTATACTCCTGATAAAGCTGCTGAGATAACAGGTATTAAAAAAACGGTTATTATCTCTTTGGCCAGAAAATTTATTAAGGCTGCAAAACCGATTGCGGTCTGCGGACGCGGAAAGGGAAAAATTCCTGGAACCTTAAACGAAGTTGTTGCAGTCCATGCTCTTAATGGCCTTGCCGGAAATATAAACAAAAAAGGGGGGGTATTTGCATCCCCTGTATCAGATCATATGCAGTGGCCTGAAATTTTCATCGATTCTGTCGCCAAAACCGGATTAAACAAAGACCGGATAGATGGGGCCGGTTCAAAAAAATATCCCGCTGCTTCTTCTCTGCTCAACAGGCTCCCTGGAGTTCTTAAAAATGATTTAATCAACATCCTTTTTGTGGCAGGGGCCAATCCATTATATTCCATAACTGACACAAAAGCTTTAAATCAGGCCTTTGAAAAAATTCCAATGGTTGTAAGCTTTTCTTCATACATGGATGAAACCGCTTCAGCTGCTGACCTTATACTCCCGAACCATTCCTACCTGGAACGTTATGAGGATGTTTGTTCAAAGGGAGGAATGCAGAAAAATGTTATAAGTCTGGCAAAACCGGTGATGTCTCCCCTGTTTAATACAAAAAACACCGGTGATGTAATTATTAAGATAGCAAAACAGATGGGGGGACAAATCAAAGACTCCTTTAACTGGGATGATTATGAATCATGTCTGGCTGAAACCTTTGGAGATAAATGGGATACTCTTTTAGAACAGGGATATCTTGCAGCAGAAAAATGTAACTACACCGGTGGGGCCTTTAATACATCTTCCGGAAAATTTGAATTTCCTGCCGCCGGCAAAACGTTGCTTCCTGCACCGGGACTTATAAAAATTGAAGGGGATGAAAAGTCCTACCCCCTTATTCTCATACCCTATGATTCCATGAGACTTGCCAGTGGCTACACAGGTGATACACCCTTTGCAATAAAAACAGTTGAAGACTCAGTACTGCTGGGAAAAGATTCTCTGGCTGAGATTAATCCAAAAACTGCGGCACTTTTTGGTCTTGGTAATGGGAAACATGCCATTTTAACTACTCCAAAAGGGGAAGTCAGGATTAAGCTTAATCTGTCTGAAGGAATCATGCCCGGACTCATTGCAATTCCCAGGGGTCTTGGCCATACTGCAGGGGGAAGGTTCCTTGCTGATAAAGGGATTAATGTTAACGAACTTATCGGCACTGTTGAGGATCCTGTTTCAGGCTTAAATGCGGCCTGGGGAATAAGAGCTGCCCTTAAAAAAGCATGATCAAAAAAATAACAGCTTTGATTGTAAAAATCGAATTGATGTTGATCAAAAGAGGTTTTGATGAAAAAAGATCATAAAAACAAAAAATACGGGATGGTCATCGACCTTGACAAATGTACAGGTTGCGGATCTTGTATGACAGCCTGCATGGCTGAAAATAATGTTCCTTTTAAAGAAGATGAATCAGTAAAGACTTTAAGTATAACATGGATGCGTGTTTACAAGCTGACAAACGGAAAATCATTTCCGGATACTGAAATCTGTTATCTTCCCAGAACATGCATGCATTGTGAAGGGCACCATGGACATGCGCCATGTGTATCTGTATGCCCTGCAACAGCAACAGACTACAGCAGCGAAACCGGTATTGTCAGCCAGATCTACACAAGGTGTTTTGGATGCCGTTACTGCATGGGAGCCTGCCCCTATCATGCCCGTTATTTTAACTGGTGGGATCCGGTATGGCCGGAAGGTATGAAAAAAATGCTGAGTCCCAATGTTTCCCCACGTATGAGGGGCGTTGTGGAAAAGTGCAGTTTTTGTTTTCACAGATACCAGTTGGCCAAAGATAAGGCATTTGCCGAACAAAGGGAAAATGATGAGGTTTACGAGGATGAATATCAAACAGCCTGTACCCAGGCTTGTCCTTCGGGAGCCATAACATTCGGTGATCTGAACAATCCTGATCATGCTGTATTTAAGCTTAAAAAGGATCCCCATGCATTCCGCCTTTTGGAAAGATTAGGGACAAATCCCAAGGTTTATTATATCTCTTCAAGGGAATGGGTAAGAAGAGCAGGGGATAATTACCTTGAACATGAAAAAACAGGTTTAGAACCAAAACATCATTAATATATATAGTTTGTCAGATAATTACTCTGTTTTAAAATTAGGCACAGGGCCCACGGGAGGAAGGTGTACTCTATACTCCGTCCACCGTTAACAGAGTAAAATTATTTGAGTAATAATCTATAACTATCTTAATCTTTTAGGAGTTATTTATTTATGGATTCTGCATTAATACCCAACGGGGTTAAACGCTGTCCATTGTGGCAATTTTTGTTGTTGATCGGCATCGCTGGAATTGTGCTGTTGTGGGGTGTTTATGCCATGCTCCTTTGCTGGTTAAAAGGTTTAAACCAGACAAATATGAACGATGCCTATGGATTTGCATTATGGATATGGGCAGATCTTGCAGTTATTGCCATTGGAGGCGGGGCCTTTTTCACCGGCCTCCTGAGATATGTTTTTGGAATGGACGAACTGAAAAATATCATAAACTGCACTGTTATAATAGGTGTTATCTGCTACAGTTCTGCTTTGCTGATACTGGGGATAGATGTGGGACAGCCACTCCGGTCATGGTTTATCTTCTGGCATGCCAATGTCCATTCCATGCTGACAGAGGTTGCTTTTTGTCTGTCATGCTATTTTGCGGTGCTTTGCATCGAATATATACCCCTTCTCCTTGAAAACAGGCAGATCGACAAAATCCCGTTTTTTCATCATTTGGGACATAATATGCATGAAATTATGGCGGTTTTTGCGGCCACAGGTGCTTTTCTTTCCTTTTTTCACCAGGGATCACTGGGGGGAGTGGCAGGTGTCCTTTTTGGACGTCCCTTTGCCTTCAGGGAAGGGATCTTTGTATGGCCCTGGACATTTTTTCTTTTTACATGGTCTGCAGCTGCATATGGCCCATGTTTTTCAATACTTGTTACAAAAATTATCGAAAAAGCTTCGGGCAAAAAGCTTGTTAAGGATAATGTTATTAATCTCCTTGCCAAAATTTCAGGCTGGATGATTGCCACCTATATTATTGCAAAAATAGCAGACACCATTTACTGGGCTCTGGTTACCGCCCCTTCAAAAGGTCTTGCTTTCATCGATTTTTATTCCAACAATCCATTCTATGGGGTCTGGATATTAATCCTGGAAATTGTTATTTGCGGAGTGGTTCCTGCTATTATTTTACTAACCCCCAGATTACGTAATAATCCATTCCTTTTCATGACTGCTGTTATTCTTGGAGTGATTGGGGTAAGCTTAAACCGCTGGGTAATGGTTCTTCAGGTGATGGCGGCCCCTGTTCTTACTTTTGAAAACTGGTTCATGTATTTTCCAAGCTGGCAGGAAATCGCCACCACAATACTCCCTGTTGCATACGGTGTTATCATGGTTGCAGTTTCATTCCGTTATATGCCGGTTTTCCCCCAGGAACAGGAGTTGAATCCTTTAAATGACGAGACAATGATTCCTGATCAGGAATTAAGCCCTGCACAGGCGTAATAAAAGTTTTACTGGAGGTGTAATGTTTCCTTTTAGTTTTGCATGGGTATGGGACGGTGGACATCTGGTCTTCATGGGTGGACTATGGTATGCCCTTGGTATTATCGGTATGGGCATGACTTTCTGTGTAGTAAAATCAATATTTGATATTTTTAGTAAAGAAGAGAACACAGATCACGGTCATTAATATAATGAAGATTCGTTTTTATATTGATCCAGAAACCAATCAAGCCCATATTTATAACCACAAAGTTAGCGAAAATGAAAAGGTGGAATAAAGCACGTGTACAACGTG
>JAUVKE010000331.1 GCA_030592105.1 Desulfobacteraceae bacterium | reverse complement strand
GAAAATAATCTACGCATCCTGCTTGCCCTTTTGTCCGTCTTCTACGTTGCGGTAACAGTTGTATAGTTCACTATGCAACTGTTACCACGCCTTGAAGACGAACAAAAATTCTGCACGATATGCGTAAATTATTTCCTTCCAGTTCCCTTATTTATATACATCATGAACTGTCTCCATAAAAAAATGTTACTATTCCTGGCAACAAAAGGTCTATATAAGCAGGGATCATTTTTGGAAACTATGTTGTTTTGATGAATATTTAACCCAAGGAGGCAGCAAATGAAAGAAAGAACCAGATTATTTATGTTTATAACCGTTATTTTTATTTTTTTCTCAGCCCAGGCTTTTGCCTACGAACAATGTGGCAAAAGGGTGCACAAGGGAAAGTTTAAGGGCTATGCCAAGGAGGTAATGGCAGCGCTTCAGCTTACTGACGCTCAAAAGGATAAGCTTCATACACTGTGTAAAATGTCCTGTAAAAGCAATGCAGGTAACTGGAAAAAATTCAAACAGTTACAGACCAGTTTAAGTGAAAAAGTTCTGGCAGGCCAGGAATCATCCGAAACAGGCTATGATGAGGCTATCAATCAAATTGCCGATTTGAGATCTCAGATGATCAAAAACAGATTAAAACACTGGATAAAGTTTGTCGAAATCCTGGATTCCGATCAGAAAAAGATTTTGGCAGGCAGGCTAAAAGAGTTGAGAAACAAACATCCAGAGCAGAGAAAACATATGAAAAAATATTTTCCATTTCCATAAAAATATTAATCAGGAATTTAAAATTTGGAAGAATTACGAATTAAAGGAATTTTTCTATTCAGATTACTTAACTGCCGATAATTCGTAATTCTTCAGTGGACGGTGATAAAATTACATCGGTTCTAACAGCAGACGAATCAAAATGGCGTGAAATAGTTCAGGATAATACCCCATACCTGTTCAGGATCATCGGGAGATTTTTTCAGGATCGGCAAATGGTGGAAGATATTGCACAGGAAACCTTTTTTCGCGCGTTTAGATATCGAAAAAGTTATCGCAGTAAGGTACCGGTAAGATACTGGCTGGCGAAAATAGCCGTTCGGCTTTGCTATGATGTCCTTAGAAAAAAAAAGAATCTTAAGGAACTTTTTATTTCTGATATTAGCTTAAATATTAATCGGGATGCCATAAATGAGCTGGAAGCAAAATTATCCTGCCGGAATAAGGGGCAAAGTGACGACCTGGAAACCGGTTTAATAACAAGGGACTTTTTGGAAATGATACTGGCTCATCTTTCGGAAAAAGACCGAATGATACTTATTTTTACAGCAGTTGAAGGTATGACATTAAAAGAGACAGCCGGCCTGATGGGAATGACCACGGCCGGAGTTAAGATGAGGATTTACAGGGCACGGCGATCAGTAATTAAGAAGCTTGACAAGATGTTGAAGCTTAAACATGAAAAAGATAGATCTCTATAATTACGAATCCGTAATTCCTGATTTTTTATTTGTACTTTATAATGGAAGGGGGGACATAATGAAGCGGTATAAAACTTTTTGGAAGGATATCAAGTCCTGGATGGAAAAGAAAGAGAGTGAAGATAAGATTCGATCAAGACGTTTTTTTCAATTGTTGAAGCAGGAGCAGGATAAAACAACACCTGTACCTTCCCCCAATTTTTACAACCGGATGGCCACTGGTTTGCAAATGATCGAAAGAGATGCTAAAGAAAGGGCTCCGTATTTTTCTTGCCAGCGGAGAACTTTGCCATGGGCGCTGGTTACTGCTGGAATTATATCTGTTATCATCGTTATCTATTCACTCCACACTCCTTTTTCTCCAAAAACTGGTGTAGATGAAGCGTTTTTTGTTCTTACACCCGAAGTTATTATTCTTGAAAATCTGTCAGAAACAGAAGCATTGGATTCAAACGCCATACCCCTGAATCATGATTCAAAATCGGGTGTTCAAAATAATCTTGAATGGTCAAATAAAATATGCATGTTGTAAAATCAATTATCAGCGTTTGCCCGATTCTTTTATATTTCATGTTGAGTATCGCATGGTGTCAGAAAGATGCAAAAATGGCTGATATAACAGGGAAGATATTAACTCTTGAGGATTGTATAGAGATTGCAATTAAGCAGCATCCTGATATCAGATCAAAAATAGCAGAGGCCAGAGCTGG
The DNA here is from genome assembly GCA_030592105.1 of Desulfobacteraceae bacterium. The sequence continues at coordinate 1,190 of JAUVKE010000331.1, read as the reverse complement.
CAAATTAAGGGTAAAACAGTTTTTTTCCAGTTTTCTTCCTGTGCTTGATTTTTCTTCTGGTTATTCAAAATCAGGATTCGACAGAAAATCTGGTTTTTCAGATACTAATTCCAGGGAAAATTATACTGTCGGCTTTTATCTTTCCCAGAATATATTCGATTTTGGCCGGTCTTTGTCTAACTGGAGAATGAGTAAAAATGAGGCTATGGCGGTAGCATATGTATTAAATACCACCGGTCAGACAATCATATATCAGGTAACAGATGAATTTTACGGACATCTTAAAGCATTGAAACTAAAAAAAGTCAACGAGGAAACATTTGCCCTGTCAGAATTTTATTTAAAGCAGATAAGGGGATTTTATAAAGTCGGCACCAGGCCCAAAATTGATGTAGCCCGTGCCGAGGTGGATCTGTCAAAGGCAAAGGTAGAGCTTATTAAGGCAAACAATGGAGTAAGGCTTTCCGTGGTCGGGCTGAATAATGCCATGGGGATCGGGATTGACGGATCGACCTTTTATCAAATAAAGGATGAGACGGAGTTTGTAAAACAGGATTATAATATAGATGATCTGTTTCTTCTTGCCTGCCGGAACAGGCCGGAGCTTTTTGAACTTAATGCCAGACTGATGACCGGTGAACAAAAAATAAAATATTTTAAAAGTGAATTTCTTCCAAATGTTTCAGGCAGAATATCTTATAACTGGAACGGTGACTCATCTCCACCTGACAGGGAATGGCGAACAGGGATAAGCATGGATGTGCCATTATTCAGAGGTTTTAATACTTCCTATAAATTAAAAGAAGCCCGCGAGAATTTAATAAGCTTGAAAAGCAGAATCGACAGCTTGAAATTAAAGATAAAAAAAGAAGTAGAGCAGGGGGTTCTAAACCTGAAAGAGGCAGAAGAAAGAATACTTGCCACAAAAACGGCGGTTAAACAGGCAAAAGAGAACCTGAGACTGGCCGAAGGGAGATATAAAGTAGGGCTTGCAACGATTATCGACTTGACTGATGCACGGGTACTCTTTCTTGAAGCCAGTACCGATTCGATAACAGCGTTATACGATTACAAAATTGGCGAGACAATAATTGGAAAGGCTGTCGGAACCATACCATTCAGGATTGAAAATTGAAAAAAAATATTATTATCAGTATTCTTATTTTTATTGTTATAGCAATATTTTCCGG
>JAUVKE010000297.1 GCA_030592105.1 Desulfobacteraceae bacterium | reverse complement strand
TTGTTGAAGCCGAGCATGTGGGAGACAAAACCTATCTTTCACATATTCTTCAGATGGTTGAGGATTCCCTTGAAAACAAGGCTGAAATTCAAACAGTGGCTGACCGGCTTGCAAAAAATCTGATAAAAGCTGGTTTTGCGGTAACCATAGGCACCTATATTTTAACTCAAAGTCTCTGGCGGGCATTTTCCGTGATGCTTGTCATGGCCTGCCCCTGCGCAACGATTCTGTCTGCATCAACTGCGATAAGCGCTTCGATAAGTGCTGCTGCAAAAAAAAATATTCTGATCAAGGGCGGCAGATACCTGGAGGAAGCCGCGAGGGCTAATGTTGTATGTTTTGATAAAACCGGAACTTTAACCACCAACGAACCTGAAATTACACATCTTGCCGCTTTAAACAGGATGGGTGAAGAAGAGCTTATTCAACTGGCATATTCTGCTGAAATTCATAATTCGCATCCTGTGGCCCTGGCAATTAAAGCAGAAGCAAAAAAAAGAGGGATAAAACCGGTTAGTCATGATGTTTGTGATTATATGCCCGGCATCGGGGTCAGATGTGAGATCAAAGGCGATGAAATTCTTGTCGGCAGTGGAAAGCTCATGGATAAATTTTCTGTTGCCCCTGTTGAAGTAAAAAAACAGCTTGAAAAAATAAAAAACCTTGGGCTTACCATAATATTTATTGCAAAAAACAAAAAGCTTGTCGGAGTTGTCGGATTTGCCAATCATCAGAGGCCTGAAGCTGAAAGCGTTATTTTGTCGCTTAAAAACGATGGTATTAATGAGATTGCCATGGTTACAGGGGATTCAAAATATACTGCCCTTGATCTGGCAAAAAGGCTCAATATTTCAAAATGTTATTATTCAGTAATGCCGGAAAAAAAGGCCGATATTATTCGTGAACTTAAAGATAACGGGAACAAGGTTTTAATGGTGGGCGACGGAATAAATGATGCGCTGGCTCTCGCAGAGGCGGACATTGGGTTTGCCATGGGTGCCGGAGGCTCTGAAGTTGCCATTGAAGCGGCTGATATAGCCCTTGTTAAAGATGATATAACGGGGGTGGTATATGTACGTTCTCTAAGTCATGCAACAATCAGAATTATTCATCAGAATTTCTGGATTGCCACGGGGTCCAATATTGTCGGCGTAGCTCTCGGGGCTTTGGGATTTTTGTCTCCGGTTATGGCCGGCCTTATTCATATTACCCATACTGCCGGTATTATGGCAAACTCATCAAGGCTGTTATTTTATGATCATCCACTGTTATCTTCAAGTCATAGTGATATAGAAAAAGAGATTCAAGAGGCGTAAATGGATTTAAATCTGTTTGAAGATCTTCGCAGACATATTGTAATTGCGCATAATATTCCCGGTAGAATCCGTTTCAGGCTTAATGCATCGATTGTTTTAAATTCCAGGGTAAAAAAATTTATCGGCAAAAATAATAATTTTTTGGAGAATATAGATTCAAAGTTTCGCGGAGTAAAAAAAATCAGAACAAATATACTGGCACGTTCAATTGTTCTTGAGTACGACAAATCGATTATTAACCCGTCATTAATCACGGAGTTGTTTACCACCGGTGATCTGGATCGGGCAAAGGCTATAATCGATGACCTGGCAGTTTAAATTAATTAAAGATATAAATTTAAAGGAGGATTTTTTATGCAGAATACGGATAGTTCCCATGATGACGGGGGCACGGAATCATGTGATGCTTCTGAAGGTGAAGGTAATCATGGGCAAACCGGAACCGGCTATAATTCCGGAGGACAGTCCATGTCGCCGCAAAGCCCGGAGATGACTTCCTCCGGTCAGGCGGGAAACGGGATGGCCGGAGGAGAACCAGGCCGTGGAGAATCAGGCAGTCAAAATGCCTATGATATTCCTCGTTATACTTCTGAAGGGAATGTTCTTGGGAGGCCGCAGGAGGAAAATAATCCCCAGTCTGCAGGCAACGTACAGGCAGGTGGTCAGATACCACAGCCTGGCAGTTTTCAAGGCGCAGTTCCCGGCGCATATCAGCAGGCTCCACCGCAAATGCAGCCCCAGAGCATGTATAATCAGGCCCCCCCGCAACAAATGCAGCCCCAAAATGTTTACCAGCAGAATCCTGCTCAGCCTGTTTATCAGCAAAATCCATATAACACTCAATATGTACCTCCTTATGTAAATCAGCCTTATCTAAATCAGCAGCCGCCACAGCCACCACAGCCACCACCCCCGGAGGAACAATCAGACGCGGGAGCAAAAAGGCACGGCCAGATTATGGATGTTGTAAACGGTATTATTAACGGAGAAAGCCCTGATGTGCCCAAAATAATAGATCTCTTTGAAAGTATGGATACCCGGTTTTGGAAAGGCGCAATGATAGGAGCCGGGGTTGTGCTTCTTGCAACCAATGGAACTGTGAAAAAAGCCATAGGAGATGTTTTGTCCGGCATTATGGGGAAGTCTGGTAAACCTGAAACTGAAAAGGGGGAAAAATAATGTATGATAAAATAAAAGCTCAGACAGGTTTTTCGCTGTCAAGAGTTGCTTTTGCAATGGGCGGCGTTGGAGCTATTATGGGTGCTACATCTGCAGCCGCAAAAAATATTTCCATGGTAAAAAAGAATGAAATTGGCGGAATTGAAGCTGCAAAATCAGTATTAAAAGAATCTGCAGGGGTCGGTCTTGCTACGGCTACAGCAACGGTTGTTATAGGTGTTGTTTCGCCAAAAAGCAGTTTTTTGTCCATATTGGGGTTTGCGGTAATTGCTACGGGAACAAAGATGCTGTGGGATAAGGGGGCATATTCTGAAAAAAAGGCTTTGCCGGGGCTGAAATCGGAGCTTAAACCCGAAACAGATTCGGAAGAAAAAAAATAATTTTTACAAAGAAAATATGATAACCAATTTAACCTTCAAGGAGTATATAACATGCCGGACAACTATCAGGACTTAAAGCCGCAGCCGCAGCCTTTAAATGAACAGATATATTCCCAGCAGCGCGTTGCAGATCCGCAATATTATCAGCAGCAGGTTCCTTATCAGCCCAAAGATAATACTGCTGCTCCCGAGGCCCCTGTGTCAAGCTGGTTTGATTTTTCAAACCCGTCATACCTGAAGGGTTTCGTGATAGCCTCAGGGATAACACTTGTGGCAGCCAATCCTTCTGTGCAGCAGGCTTTAATTAAAGGAGGGCTTAAAATATGGAATTTTTTCCAGGGGGGAGTAGAAGAAATCAAGGAACAGATTCAGGATGTAAAAGCCGAGATGAGTCAAGAGTGACGAATTAACGCTTTAAGTTGGACAAAAGGGGTCGTTTTGAAATGAGAAAAATTCAAAATGTTAATGGCGCTTTCCCCCTTCTCCTGGCCGGTGAAGGTGACAGAGTCAGGATAGTATCTTTAAAAGGCGGAAGAAATTTTCGCAGCAGGCTTTCCGGTATAGGTCTTAATGCAGGCTCTGAGATTGAAATTATCCAGAACAGCCTGGGAGGAAAAATGCTGGTTGCCTTTAAAGGAACCCGTCTTTTTTTAGGGGGAGGCATGGCGCAGAGGATTGATGTAACAATTATTGAGAAATGAATATAATGAAAAGTATAGGCGATTTGGTTGTGGGAGAAAAAGGGAAGGTTGCAGGTTTTGTTAAAGGTGCTTCCGCTTACAGGGAAAAATTACTTGCCATGGGGCTGACCCGCGGTACAAAATTTACTGTGAAACGTGTAGCTCCACTGGGAGATCCTGTGGAAATACATGTGCGTGGTTTTGCATTAACTTTAAGAAAAAAC
>JAUVKE010000456.1 GCA_030592105.1 Desulfobacteraceae bacterium | reverse complement strand
CTATAATAATCTTTTGAAAATATTCTTTTTTTACACACATATGTTTCCCAAAAAAATCTGGCGCACTGTTTCCGAAAAGTTACTGACGGATTCTGTTTTACTCCATTTGATTCATCAGGGTGAAAACATTCCCATTGAAGAACTTTCAACAGAAAAAAATGAAAATATTATTTTCATCGGTGAAATAAGTAGAAGTATTCCCGGCTATCAAGAGGTTGTAAAAGCTGCGCATATGGTAAAACACCGGATGTTTCTGGGTGCGGAAAGTCCTGGTGATCTCAATACCTATACTAAAGAGCAGGTACTGACCATTAAAGAATATCTGAAAAAAACCTGCAAAGATAATTTTTACAATGGGATGAAATGCCTGACCGCTTTTAGTGGAAAAAAGGTTTTTTATAAGGATGTAAAACCGGTTCAAACCCACGGAATTTATCATCCAAAGGCCGATTCTTTTTTCAGTGACAGCGATGCCTATATCAACTGGTACCAAATTTATAAGGAAGACTCCGATTCCTTATCCAAAGCAGGGATCATTTGTTATCATAATCAATTGATTGAAGGAAATACCGCTGAAATCGATGCATTGATAAACATGCTGGAAGCCCACGGCATCCTTCCGATATGTGCGTTTACTGAAAACATATTGAGTGCCGAAACTGATATGGATAAACGCTATCCCTGGATACATTATTTTCGCAATGACCGAATCCATCCGGATATTTTATTAAATCTTCTTGCAGGCAGGTTTTTAAGTACACCGGAAGATATACATATATTAAAAATGCTGAATGTCCCGGTATTTCAATTGATAAAAAGCTATACCCATACACCGGCTAAATGGCTTGAAGATCCGGCAGGGTTAAAAAGCCATAGTATTGTATATGCGCTTTCCCAACCAGAGATGAACGGTCTTATTGAACCTACAATGGTTGCATGTGTTGACAATCCAAAGGCCGGTGCCATGTCCGGTGAATACTCCTTTGTCCCTGTGTGGGAACGAATTGAAACCCTGGTAAAGCGTATACTTAACTGGATACAACTGGGGAAAAAACCGAATATAGAAAAAAAAATCACAATCGTGCTTCACAACAACCCTTGCAAGGGCGTGGAGTCAACCGTTGGTATGGCAGTGGGATTAGACACATTCAAAAGCCTTGCCCGAGTATTGGAGAGTTTGAAGAAAAATGGATATGATGTTGGCGAAGTATCTCCATCGGGGGATGAGATCAAATCGATGATTTTTGAAAGAAAAGCTTTTTCCGAATTTCGCTGGACAACTGTGGAGGAGATTGTTCGTAAAGGCGGGGCTGTTTATGCCATGGGGGCAGAGGAATATCTGGCCTATTTTGAAACCCTCCCTGAAAAATCCCGGGACAAGATCATCCAGGATTGGGGGCCATTTCCTGGCCAGGGAATGGTGTTTGAACAAAATAATGAGCCGCAATTAATTATTACAGGTTTAAAACTTGGTAATATTCAAATTATGGTCCAGCCCAAAAGGGGATGCTATGGGGCAAAATGTAATGGGGAAGTCTGCCGGATTCTCCATGATCCCGACCTCTCCCCCCCTCACCATTGGCTGGCCACTTATAAATATATCCAAAATACCTCTGATGCGGTGATTCATTTTGGGGCAGAAGGTTCCCTTGAATATTTACCGGGAAAACGGGCGGCTTTGTCAGCAGAATGTTTTCCTGATATTTCCCTGGGCGCACTGCCCAATTTTTATGTTTATGCCATGGATATTCCAGGTGAGGGATTAATGGCCAAACGCCGCGGACGTGCGGTAATCATTGATCACCTTACACCGGTCTATCTCCCTGTTTCTTTGGACGAAGATATGGCGCAGCTTGGGGATTATCTTGATCAATATCAAAAGGCTTACGTGATGCAGGAATCCGGCAGAATGGAGCTGATTAAAGAAAAAATGAGACCATTAATAAATGAGCTGAATATGGGGGATGCTCCTTTAAATAAAACTGAATTCACCAACTTTACCCAAACATTATCCCGTAAAATCAGGCGGATGCGCAACAGTTTATCCTCCATCGGTCTGCATGTTTTGGGAAAAAGCCCGGATGATTTTCAAAAGAGTCAAATGCTTTTTACGCTTTTAAACAACCTTAACAATAATCCCTCTGATAGATGCGCAATCCCTGATTTAAAAACGGTTATGTCCGGCCTCACCGGCGATGTTGAATCCTCTTGCCGTAATCTTTATTCAATTTTGTTTAATGACCCGCCGTCACCATCAGAGAAAACAGCCGGGAAGTATGGGGATTT
>JAUVKE010000344.1 GCA_030592105.1 Desulfobacteraceae bacterium | reverse complement strand
CTGCTTATGGATATACAGATGCCAGTTATGGACGGGTATGAAGCCACCATGGAGATAAGAAAGGATGCCAAATTTAAAGATCTTCCAATAATTGCCATGACAGCCCATGCCATGAAGGGAGATGAAGAAAAATGCCTGAAAGCCGGCATGAACGGCTATATCTCCAAACCCATAAGTCAGGACATGTTGTTCAGTGCCTTGTGGAAAGAGCTTAAAAACAGAGAGAAACCCGATATTGCAGATAAAGAAAAACCTGATTTAAGCGGAGCAAAAACAAAAGTACCGGACAGGGGATCTGATAAAAACATTTTAGAAGCAGCGCAGGGAATACTTCCGCCAGGCCTTCCAGGAATCAACATAAAAAAGGCGCTTGACGAACTTAAATTGGAGAGTGCTGTTTTTAAACGTATTCTTGCTGGATTTTTAAAAAATAATCATAACACAATGAAAAAAATAAAAGATGCGGTTAAGGGAAAGGAACAAGACAGGCTCCTGCGCCTGGCGCATAATATTAAAGGAAGCTCCGCCAATATAGGGGCCATGGAGCTGTCTGCAGCAGCCAGAGAGTTAGAAGATGCAAGCAGAGATGAAAAACCGGAAGAACTCATATCTGAATTAATAGACAAACTTGAAGCAGCTTTAAATCAGGTTCTGGAATCGTTGAAAATTCTTGATGAAAATCCTAAAATTGTGTCTTTTAAAAAGACAGATGCGGATAACGCGAAGCTTAAGCCGATTTTAATAAAGCTTGGCAATGCCTTAAGATCTGCTGATCCTGAAAAGATAGATGAACAGATAAAGGCTGTTAAAGATCAGCTTTATACTCCAGGTGTTATTGACCTTGAAAATCATATAAATAATTATGATTATGATGAGGCTTTGGAAATACTTGATAAAATAATTTTTTAAAAGACTTGCAAGGCTATCGCTTATGCAAACAAAAAATTCTCTAATTTTAATTGTTGATGATAATTCAACAAATATAGATCTGCTGGTAAACAGCCTGAATGCCGACTACAGGCTCGGAATAGCCAAAAATGGCTTTAAGGCTATCGATTATGCACTGGAATATCTGCCTGATCTGATTCTTTTGGATGTAATGATGCCTGAGATGAACGGGTATGAGGTATGTAAACGCTTAAAAGCCGATTCCAGCACAAAAAATATTCCGATTATTTTTATCACAGCCCTAATAAGGACAGATCACAAAACCAAAGGATTTGAATTTGGCGGTGTGGATTATATAACAAAACCTTTTCATTCAGATGAAGTTAAAGCAAGAGTGAAAGCACATATTTCTTTAAAAAAAATGAGAGAAACATTAAAAAATCAGAATATAATTCTTGAAGAAAGGGTAATGGAGAAAACAGCTCAGATTCAGCAGATGCTTTCAGCTACTATTCAAACCATGGCTATAATGATTGATGTCAGAGATCCGTATACTGCAGGTCATCAACGCCGCGTGGCTAAACTTGCATGTGCAATAGCCGAAAAGTTGTCTCTTTCAGAATCTATTATATCTACAATTCAAATTGCAGGAGTTCTCCATGATATAGGAAAAATACGCATACCAACATCTATAATCAACAGACCAGGGGAACTGCTTGATGTTGAATTTCAAATGATTAAAATTCATCCACAGGTTGGCTATGATATTTTGAAAAATATTCCTTCTCCCTGGCTCTTTGCAAAAGTAGTACTGCAGCATCACGAAAAATTAGATGGTTCAGGTTATCCAGCTGGCTTAAAAGATGATGAAATTATGCTGGAAGCAAAGATACTGACTGTTGCAGATGTGACTGAAGCAACCAGTTCTTACAGGCCATATAGACCAGCGTTTGATATAGATTACAGCCTTGAAGAGCTTTTAAAACATAAAGATGAATTATATTACGGAAAAGCAGTTGATGCCTGTGTAGAACTTTTTAGAAAGGATAATTTCAAGCTTGAGTAGAGGTATTTATGTGTAAAAATCAGTAGTCCCTATAAAATAATGCGGGTAATCAATTAGTATTTCTGAAAACATGAATAAAAAATGAACGTGATTTGGAATAAATGCCCAAGCATAACAGGCAGTTTGTGTGCAGGCAAAAGATCTGATAAATGATCAATAAAATTATCTCTGTCTTTATCATCTCTAAATATTTTGCAACGCTCAATTCCCTGGATGATAATGTGATATAAAACACCCTGTGCGCCAAGGCCGCCTTAGTTATAAGCGGGAACTGCTGTGCTTATCTTCTTATTGTTTTTTGCGGTTAAATGTATATTTGCTTGAATATCCTCTTGGAGTGAGCATATAGTCACTATAAACTGTCGAGGCTTTGCTTCCTATAAATACTGTTGTTTGCATATTTACATGTGCAGAATGAAGATTTTCAAGGGTTGTAATCTGAACATCCTGATTTTCCCTCATGGCACCGGTTACTATGCCGACTGGCGTATTTTTATCCCGGTATCTGAGGATAATTTTTTGAGCTTTTTCAAGGTGCTGGCTTCTTTTTTTGCTTTTGGGGTTATATATAACTATCACAAAATCGGCTTTAGCCGCTGCTTCAATACGCTGTTCAATTAAGTCCCAGGGGGTCAACAGATCGCTTAAGCTTACAACTGCAAAATCATGGGACAAAGGGGCTCCTAAGAGAGCAGCGCCTGAGCATAGAGCTGGTATACCCGGCACGATTTCAACAGTAAGATGGGATTTACTTACTGGCGCAAGGTTCGACAGGGTAGGGGAGACAACCGTAATCTTTTTTGTCTGACAAACTTCTAAAACAAGAGCGGCCATAGCGTAAATTCCAGGATCTCCGCTCGAAATTATAGCACATGATTTTCCTTTAAGAGCGATATTAATTGCTGCTGTGACCCTTTCAACTTCTTTTGTCATTGGCGTGCTGATAATATTTTTATTCTTTATTAAAGGGTGTATCAGATTTGTATAAGTAGTATATCCGGCAATGGTATCAACCATTTCAAGAACTTCATATGCCCGCCGTGACATATGATCCAGGCTGCCTGGACCTATGCCTACTACATAGAGGCTGTTTTGGCGATGGCCACGGTTACGTTCCTGGTCGATTGTTTGGGCACAATCAGTTTTCCCTGTTTTGCTGCCAGTATTGCTGCTGCTTCGCATACGCTTTTTACTCCTATATGTTTTTCAACCATAACAGATGGTGTTTTAATATTTTTTACACTGTTTAATTCTTTTTTGTCAAAAAATTTTAAT
>JAUVKE010000079.1 GCA_030592105.1 Desulfobacteraceae bacterium | reverse complement strand
GTAATATGAGTGGTTGTGATGATGAAAATAGGCGTTGGGCGCATGGTGAGTGGGTGCAGGATTGGTATGGTGAAAACTATTACCCATTGTTAATATAAAATAAAAAACTGTAATTATGCCCAAAAGTAAGGTACTCTTAAAGCTATCATTTTGAGGGTAAAATAGGTCTTTTAAAGAAACTGAACAATTCTATAGACTTTCAGATAATAACCAGATTCTAAAATTTGGCACAAGGCCAAAGGGGGGAAGGGTATTGTAATACTCTATCGCCCGATAACAGAGTGCAATTATTTATCTGAAAGTCTATAGCTCAGTCTATGGCCGAAATTAAAACCAAGCCCCAAAATTATCTGAAATCCAATGGAATCATGCAGACCGGAATGGGTTCCATCTTATGTTTATTTACACAATTAAATTTTCGATAAATTTCAAGGACCTCTTTTTCCCGGGGGCTTAATTTGTCTTCCTCCACGGGCTTTATCTCAAAGCTCATAGCCCATTCCAGTTCTTCATAGGTGGCGCCGATCTGGCTTTCATCTGTACGGTCATCAGCCCAAAGCCCGTCGGTTGGCGCTGCTTCCATGATTGACTGATTTATTCCTAAACTTTTGCCCAGTTCATACACCTCGGTTTTAAACAGGTCGGCAATGGGGGACAGATCCACGCCCCCATCCCCATATTTGGTATAAAATCCCACCCCGAAATCTTCAACTTTATTGCCTGTTCCGGCCACAAGCATTTTATGATGAGTGGCAAAGGCATAAAGGGTGGTCATGCGGAGCCGCGAACGTGTATTGGCCAGTGCAAGATCATCAAAGACAGATTCCGGCATACTCTTTTTAAACGCAGCAAACAGATTTGAAAGATCCAGAGTTGCTGAGTTTACATTGGAATATTTTTTTTTCAGCCACTCAATATGTTTTTCAGCCAGAGATAATTGGCCGGGATCCTGAAGAATCGGCATATTCAGCGCCCATACCGGCTTTGCTGTTTTTGCACACAGGGTTGAAGTTACGGCAGAATCGATCCCTCCGGAAACGCCGATAACAAAGCCTTTTAAGCCTGCTCCGGAACAATAGCTGCCAAGCCAGTTTACAATATGATCTATAACCTGATCTGTTTTCATTTTTATTATATATCCTTTTTAAGGTATGGGTTATACCTCATCACTCATTCCCCGATTATTTTAACCAGTACCCGCTTGGGCCGTCGTCCGTCAAATTCACCATAAAAAATCTGTTCCCAGGTTCCAAAATCAAGTTTTCCCTTTGTAATTGCAACCACAACTTCCCTCCCCATTATCTGGCGTTTCATATGGGCGTCGGCATTATCTTCACCAACATTATGCCGGTATTTGGAAACAGGCTCATGGGGGGCAATCTCCTCCAGCCAGTCATCATAATCCTGGTGAAGACCGGATTCATCGTCATTAATAAAAACCGAAGCGGTAATATGCATGGCATTAACAAGAACAAGCCCCTCCTGAATGTTGCTTTTGGCAAGGGACTGCTCAATATCAGGGGTGATGTTGATAAATGCCCGCCGTGTGGGGACATTAAAGATAAGTTCTTTTCGGTAAGTTTTCATTTTTTCTCCATTATGAAAAAAGGTTTATCTATTTTTATTAAACATATATAAGAAAAAAAAGATTTTGAAAAGTTCCAAAAAAAATTAAAAGGCTGAAAATGTAAAAACAGATAATATCACCAGATAAAAAAGGGGGCATAATGAAAAGATTTTTATTTGTAATACTTGTCTTATTTCTTACTGCTGGTTTTGCCAGGGCACAGTTTTACAGGTTTGCTGTTATTTGTGACACACGCAGCGATTCAGCTGAAAATGGAAAAAACGGTGTGAATGTTGCTGCAGTAAAGGGGATGTGCAGACAACTTAATTTAAGGGAAGTTGAATTTGTTCTTGCCCCCGGTGATTTTATTTGTGGAAATGTAAACTGGTATAAACCTAAGCCCCCTGCCAATGATACACAATACCAGACATTTTTAAAAGCAGCATCAACCCAGGGTGTTGGATTGCCGGGAAGTGGAAATAAGATTCTTTTTTACCCTGTTCGTGGTAATCACGAAGCCTATTATGATATTGTATCAAAAGGGGATGCAGAAAAAGCATGGATTAAAAATATGGGGGTTTTCCTTCCGAAAAATGGACCTGTTAATGAACTCGGATTTAGTTACAGCTTTTTATATAAAAATTCATTATTTCTGGGTCTTGATCAATTCATAAGCGCGGATATAAAGAAAAAAACAGGAATTAGCGTTAATAATAAATGGATAGATAAACAATTAAAAAAACATCCCGGCGCAGAACATGTTTTTGTATTTGGTCATACACCGGCCTTTACCGCCCATCACAAAGATTGTCTTGCCCAAAATACTCTTGCCAGAAATAAGTTTTTGCGATCTGTTCATGAAAAAAGTTTTGCCTATTTTTGCGGACACGATCATTTTTACGCCCGGGCCAGGATTCCGGTATATAAAGAGGATGGAAAGATAATTGAAAGTTATATTGAGCAGATAATTATACCTGGGGGAGCTCCATTTTTAACAGGGAACAGAAAGGATAACCATAAATGGGACGGTATTTATTTAAATAAGGATGTTGTCGGAGAAACATATATAGATAATAGTGTTGGATTTTTACTGGTCACGGTTGATGATGATAAAATAGATATGGAATATATTGCAACAAATGATGCATGCAGTTTTTATAAGGATGAAAAAGGTATTTATCATTATACATACAATGAGAACTGGGAATCATGGAATTTTGTAACTATGGACAGAAAGAAAGCGCAAAAAAAAATCCAGGAATAGATGTGCCGACAATACCTTCAGTCCGTTCCATTGAGTTGAAAGACGGTTTTCTCACCTCCTTTTTAAAAAAAAATATGTATGGGCCGATCAGTTTGTTTTTACGAGAACTGGAAGTCTGATAACAAATGTCGACCCTTCCCCAGGCTCACTAACAGCCCTAACAAGACCGTTATGAGCCTCAACAATACCTTTAACCAGGCTCAGCCCGAGTCCGAGTCCTTTTTCCTTACTGCTGTCACCTCGATATAAGCGATCCCAGATCAGGGAAAGTTCTCCGGGCGAAATACCGGTTCCGGTATCCTTTATCCTGATAATGACCTCTTTGTTGAACTTTTCGGCGTCAATATTGATCCTTCCCCTTTTAGCGGTAAACTTCACCGCATTGTCTAAAATATTAGATATTGCCTGACCTATTCGATTGGAATCTATTGAGAGGTAAAGGCTTCCAGGAAGGTTTATATCCATTTTGATTCCTTTTTCTTCAGCCACAAACGCATACATATCTGCAATTTTTTCGATCAGATCACAAATATTAACCTGCTCACGATGAATATCCATTGTACCGGTCTCGGCCTCTGAAATATCCATGAGTGTCTCCAGCATTTTCAGGATATAATCGGATTCTTCAATGCCTTTTACAAGTGCTTCCTTTAATGTATCAATGTCCTGTTCATCCTGCAGAGCCATATCGGCAATATTGCGGAATCGAGTCATGGGTGTACGTAAATCATGAGCCACATTATCCAGGGAGTTCTTCATCCCTTTAATAAGACGATGGATGTTGTCGAGCATTTGATTAAAGAGTGCTGCCAGTTCATCCATCTCATCGCCTGAAAGTGAGCGGGGCACCATCTCTGCTATTTTGTTAATATCCAGAGACTTTACTGTTTTTATCATGTTCCGGATGGGGCGACGTGTCTGGTATGAAAGAAAAACACCCCCTGCAAGTCCTAAAATAAACAACGGAATAATAAAGGGAACAAAAAAAATTTGAAACTGATTCAGGACAATGTGGGCATTTTCACAACTCAACCCGACCTGAATCCAAAAACCAGATGAAAGATGCGTTGATTTGATGGCAAGAACGTATTTATTTTTTACGGCAGAGAGCTTTATCCATTTCTTTCCTGTATCAGGTGCAATTTTTTCCAAAGCTGACAGATCAAAATCCTGCCATTTCTCCGGTGAAAAAATATAATGGGTCTTGTTTGTTTTATTCGCAACACGAACAAAAAGCGGATTTGATCTTCGGGAATTGTTGATTTCCATAACAAAATTTTCAAGAACCCTTATGCCGCCGATTTCATATAACGTAGAGATTTCTTTTAGTTCAAGAAGGATCTCCTTATAATTCTGCTTTAGCAGTGTTGAAGAAAGAAAAAAATATGCAATTAAAAAAAGAGACAATGAACTCAATGTAAAAATAAATGTGTACCAGGCAGTAACCCGAAAACTAATTGTTTTTGGTATATTAAGAAGGCGCTTTAAGTACATAGCCGACCCCCCGAACCGTTTGAACCATTTTTTCCGGGAAATCTTTATCCACCTTGCTCCTTAATCTGCAGATCAGGACATCCACAACATTAGTCTGTGGATCAAAATGAAAATTCCAAATATGTTCCAGTATCATGGTTTTGGAAACAGGCCGGTTGGCATTTCGTACAAGATATTCCAGCAATGCAAATTCACGGGGTTGCAGCTCAATTTTTTTTCCTTCCCTTTTGACGTCTCTTTTCAGAAGATCCACGGACAGATCGCCTATAGTCAAGATAGAAGGCTCAACTACTCCGCTGGCCCTGCGGATCAGTGCCTGCACACGCACCAGGAGTTCAGAAAAAGCAAACGGTTTTACCAGATAGTCGTCCCCACCTTTCTGTATTCCCCTAACCCGGTCATCCACCGTCCGTTTGGCGCTTAGGATAAGTGTCGGGATATTAATATGCCGTTTTCTGAGTGTTTCGATAATGCTCAGCCCATCACGTTTTGGAAGCATGATATCGATGATCGCAGCATCATATGATTCTGTGATGGCCATATGGAGTCCCTCTTCGCCGTCTTTCGAATGGTCCATGGCAAATCCCTCTTGTTTCAGTCCCTTTATTATAAAAGAGGCAATTTCCTGATCATCTTCCACAATAAGTACACGCAAGGCCCCCTCCTGATTTTACAAATTTATTTTGCCATTTAATATTAATAATTTAATTAAGGAACGGAGATGAAATAAGTTGAGCAGAAATAGCGCAGGATTTTGGCCCATATACAAGGCGAATTAAAGGTTGCATACTATACGTATTCGGCCTTTGATGCAACGAAGTAGATGGGCCAAAAGACAAGCTATTTTGTTCAACTTATAAAATTTTCGTTCCTAATGAAACTTGACGATGTCAAGTAACGAAACAAACATTACAGAACTGTAATGTTCATGAAAGGTTTGTGTAATGTTATTCGTGTATAATCCCGTAAACTTGAAATGCAGGATCTAGTATACACAATTTTATTAAACAGGCAATTAAAATGAAAACGAATTTAAAATGCTTGATATTATTCCACTTTGCCATGCGATTTTTATCACCATTCCCCGATTGTGCTGGAAATCAATTCAAACTGCACTTAACAAATTCGTACAGGAGGTGATACGTATGAAGCTGTTTTTCCATTGGGCTGCGCTATATATAATTGTTATAACTTTTATATTTGATGCATTTATAGTAAACGCAGAATTATTAAATTTTGAACAGATCAAACAGAAAGCGTTAAATAAGAATCCAAGTCTGTCCGCCGGAAACAGTACCATAAAAGCGGCTGAAGCCAAAATCAAGCAGGCTAACGTAATTCCAAACCCGGAGCTGGAAATAGGTTTTGAAAATTTTGGTAAAGATGAAATTGAAGTGGTGCTGACTCAGCCGGTTGAAATTGGTGGCAAACGTAAGGCCCGCATTGAACTTGCCCGAAAAGCCCTTTGTACGGCTGAGCTTGAAAACGATGTAACACGTCTCGGACTGGAGGCGAAGATTCTCCGGCGGTGTGTGCCCATACTGGGTTTACAGAAAAAAATAGCTGTTCTTGATTCCCTGGCATTGATCATGAAAGAGAGCCTTCACGACATAAAACGTCGTAGCCAGGCAGGTGCTGCTATGGAAGCTGATACACTCAGGGCCGAAATAGAACTGGATGAGCTTCTCATGGAAAAAGCCACCTTAAACAGACAACTGAACCGGTATAAAAATGAATTAACAGCGTTGTGGGGAAATACAGATGATGCGGAAATAGAACTTGCATGTGCACTAAACACCTCAATTTTCTTGCCGCCTAAGAAGGAAATACAGAAAAAAATTCTCGACCATCCGGAAATGAAACTGATGAAACTTAATGAGGAAACTGTTGCTGCTGAAATCAGACAGCTGAAAGCCGAGGCATTTCCTGAACTGGCCATAAGCTGCGGCTATCTTCGTAATAATGAGGATGATAAGAATACGGTGATCGCCGGGATGTCGATTTCTCTACCATTTTTTGATCGGAACAAAGGGGCCATTTTGTCAAAAAGCCATGAAGCGGCAGCAGCCGGAAAGGAATTCCAGGCGCTTTATCTGGAACGGATGAAGGAAGCGGGCTCTATCCTTTCTGAGATTGAAAATACTACTGAAGTTTTTTCAGTTTTCGCTGAAAAGCTGCAGCCAAAGGCAAAAAATATTTATGCGCTTCTTGAGCGCTACTATAAACTTGGAAATATTAGTATCCTTGAAGTTCTTGAAAGCAGACGGAATCTCCTTGAAATTAATCTGCGATATATTGATCTGATCACTGAAAATGCGCTTCTGGCTACTGATCTCATGGAACTTTCGGGAATACCTATTCAGATTGTTTATTAAATAAAGGAGATAAGTATGAAACAGAACGGAATTTTTTTAATTATTATTTTATATATGTTTTTCCTTCCAGTGAGCAGTTTCGCATTGAAGGAAATCGATCATGACCATGATCATGGTCATGGCGAGGAAGCCATACAGCCTCATGAGGAGCATGCACCAGACAAACATGATGATCACAGCGGTCACGCTGATGAACATGCGGAGCATGAAAAAGATGACGGCCATGAAAAAGAAGCAACGGTTGTTTTAACAGACAAGGCGAAAGAATTTGCCGAATTGACTTTAGCGACAGCGGACAAAAAAACCATTGGCAGGTCTGTTGAGCTTCCAGGTGAAATTGGATTTAATGAAGACCGAATGGTCAACATTACACCACGTTACCCGGGTATTGTAAAAAAAATGGTCAAGCAATTAGGAGAAACCGTTAAAAAAAATGAACTGCTGGCTGTTGTGGAAAGCAATGAAAGCCTTACCACCTATAGCATATCATCCCCCATTTCCGGAAAAATTGTGGAAAAGCATGTAACGCCGGGTGAATTTGTGGGTGAGGATGCCACCCTGTTTGTTATTGCTGATCTTTCAACTGTTTGGGTGAATTGTGATGTTTATACGAAGGATGCAGAACTTGTTAAAAAGGGGAGAAAAATTCAGATAAGGGCCGTGGGAACAAATAGGCAGATAGAAACGACCCTGTCATATGTGGCCCCGGTATACAATACTACCACTCGCAGCATGATTGCACGCGCCGTCATCCCGAATACTGACGGAAAATGGCGACCAGGCACATTTATTACCGGAAAAATATCCGTATCAACCGAAAAACATGTTCTTGTGGTATCGCAAAATGCGGTGCAAGTTCTTGATGGGGAAACAGTTGTTTTTATCCCCAGTGAACAAAAAAACTGTTTTGAACCGGTTGTTGTGCAGAAAGGGGAGGAAAATAATCACTATGTGGAGATCCTTTCCGGGCTGGCGGAAAATGACACCTATGTATCAACAGGGGCATTTGAACTGAAAGCAAAAATTGTTACCAGCTCCCTGGGCGGTCACGCAGGCCACGGCCATTAGCAAGGGCTCACTAAAATGTAAATTTATTTTTGAGTGAACCCTAAGGAGACAAATATGATTGAAAAAATTATTGCCCTGTCATTAAAAAAAAGGCTGATTATTGTTCTGGTTCTGGCTATTGTAATCGCCGCAGGCATCTATCAATACCGACGACTGCCCACAGACGCCTTTCCCGATATATCACCGGTGATGGTCCCGATTTTTGCAGAAGCCCACGGTATGGCTCCGGAAGAAATTGAACGGCTGATCACTTTTCCCATCGAATCAGCCATGAATGGGCTTCCGGGGGTAAAATTAGTCAAGTCTACTTCCGCATTTGGTATGGCAGTAATTTATGTCTATTTCAAGGACAACATGAATATCTATTTTGCAAGGCAGATTGTTTCGGAACGGATGACCGGTGCCATGGCAAAGCTGCCGAAAATGCATGACCCGCCTGTTTTGGGTCCAATATCAACAGGGCTGGGCGAGGTCTTTATGTATTATCTTACAGCAAATGATAAAGTAGATACAAAAGGTAAGGATAAAAACACTTATCTCAGGGAACTCAATGATTGGTTTGTAAAGTTTCAGCTGCAAACCGTTCCCGGAGTGACTGAAATCCTCTCCATGGGCGGTCATATTCTCCAGTATCAAATAAAGGTAAATCCCTATTTACTGAACAAATATGACCTTGGGCTTAAAGATCTGGAAGCAGCTATCACAGGCAATAATGCCAATGCTGGAGGTCAGTTTCTTGTTTTGGGATCAGAAGAGTACCTGGTGCGGGGAATCGGCCTCATTGAACACCTGGAAGATCTTCGCAATATCCAGCTGAAAGTCGAAGGGGGTACTCCGGTCCGTATCATGGATGTGGCAGTTGTTGAATTCGGAAATGAAATCCGGCGAGGGGTCGTGTCTCGGAACGGAAAGGAAGAGGTCGTTGCAGGAATCGTTATGAAGCTATTTGGCGAAAATACTTCTGAAGTGATTGAACGACTTAAAATAAAAATTCCGGAAGTGCAAGCTGCGCTTCCGGAAGGGGTTACCTTCGTGCCCTATTATGATCAAAGCCGTCTTGTAGGAAGTGCCGTTGGCACTGTAAAAAAAGCTCTGCTGCAGGGGGCTGGGCTAATCCTTTTAACCCTGCTGATTTTTCTAGGCAGTATACGGGCAGCACTGATTGTTGCTTTTTCTCTACCGTTTTGTGCACTTTTTGCCGTCCTTTTTATGGGCGTAACGGGTCTCTCCGCTAACCTCATGTCCCTTGGGGGAATTGCCATAGCCATCGGCATGCTTGGAGATGCCTCGATTGTCATGGTGGAAAATATTCACCGGCACCTGTCTGATAAAAAGAACAAAGATCGCAATTCCTTTGAAGTGATCGTAGCCGCAGGAAAAGAAGTGGGAAACCCGATCCTGTTTTCTGTTGCCATAATCATTATCGTATTTATTCCTCTTTTCACCCTGGAAGGCGTTGAGGGAAAGATGTTTTCACCTATGGCATTTACCATCTC
>JAUVKE010000427.1 GCA_030592105.1 Desulfobacteraceae bacterium | reverse complement strand
GTGGCCTGTTTTAAGCAGAAAAATCGCCCATGAAAGAGCAACTAAAAATGCTGCAGCAAGAGGAATCATCAAGGAAGGGACTAATAAAAGTTTATGGGGAGCAGCCGCAGGAACGATTATCGGTACTGCCATAGGGATAGTAACAGGAAATAATGTTGCCGAAGCATTAGGCAAAGGTGCAGCATCAGGAGCTGCGGCAGGTGCCATTTTTGGAGGTATTGCCGGATATGCTTCCAATGATGAAGAAAGACAAATCACAGATGATTTGCTCTTTAAATCATTTCAAAACAAAATTATTGAACCGAAAAGTCTTTCTTTTGGTTTTCTGTTTTTCCCTGGAGAAACAGGCACAGTTAGACGAATTCGTTTAAAAATAGTTGAAGAAAATAGTGATAACACACATATTATTGAATTAAATTTACTAAACAATTAAAGGATAATTATGAAAAAGATAACATTAATTGCAACAATATTTACGATGTCGATATACTTGTTTGCCTGTGCAGGAGCCTCAACAAAACAGAAAGGAACAGGCATGGGAGCTGCTATAGGAGCAGCGGGCGGAGCTATTCTGGGACAGGTAATAGGAAAAGATACCGAATCAACACTTATTGGTGCTGCCGTTGGAACAGCAATAGGGAGTGCAACAGGTTTTGCTGTTGGTTCATATATGGACAAACAGGAAGAGGAATTAAAAGCTGCTTTGGCTAACAGCGAAACAGCCAGTATTAAAAGAACACAGGACGTTTTGATCGCAACGTTTAAGTCAGCATTATTGTTTGATTTCGATTCTTTTTTACTAAAACCTGGTGCAAATGCCGAAATCAGCAAAGTTGCAAACGTTTTGATAAAATATCCGGACACATTAATAGATGTTGAGGGACACACAGACTCCAAAGGTTCTGAAATCTATAATCAAGCTTTATCTGAAAAAAGAGCAAAAGCTGTAAAAGATATCCTTGTGCAACATGGAGTCGCTTCAAACAGAATTCAAATATACGGGTATGGTGAGTCCCAGCCGATATCTTTAGAAGATGCTTTAAACAGAAGAGTAAATATCGTTATAAAGCCTATTTAATTTGTACCTATTCAGCTGATATGTATATAGACGTCACATAAATAATTTCAGGGCTTGGTTTTAATTTTAGCAAAATATCATGAGATTTATCGCAGACCTTCACATTCATTCCAGGTTTTCCATGGCAACAGCCAAAAATCTCGATTTGGAAAATATTTACATTGCCGCACAGCTAAAAGGTATAACTGTTGTAGCTACAGGAGATGCTACACACCCAGGATGGATTTCCGAAATTAAAGAGAAACTAACTTCAGCAGAAAAAGGCCTTTTTAAACTAAAAGATCATATAGCAGCAGAATGCGACAAGCAGGTTCCACGATCATGCAGAGGAGATGTCCGTTTTATTCTTACCTCCGAAATAAGCAGTATTTATAAAAAAGATAAAAAAACCCGAAAAAATCATAACCTTGTATTTTTACCTGATCTTTTAACTGCGGAAAAGTTTAACAACCGGCTTGATAAAATTGGAAATATAAAATCAGATGGCCGGCCTATACTTGGCCTTGATGCCCGTAATCTTCTGGAAATTCTCATTGAGTCTTCTGAACAGGCATTTATGATACCTGCCCACATCTGGACACCCTGGTTTTCCATGCTTGGCTCAAAATCAGGATTTAATTCTGTTGAAGAATGCTTTGATGACCTGGCAAATTATATATTTGCTGCTGAAACCGGCCTTTCTTCTGATCCTGCCATGAACAGGCGCGTAAGTAACTTAGACAACCTGACACTTATTTCTAATTCAGATGCCCATTCCCCCATGAAACTCGGGAGGGAGGCAAATCTCTTTGATACAGATTTAAGTTATAGTGCTATAAAATCAGCCATAAAAACCGGTGATCCCGATAAATTTCTTGGAACCTTTGAGTTTTTTCCTGAAGAGGGTAAGTATCATATGGACGGGCACAGAAAATGCGGGATCTGCCTTTCTCCTGAAGAGACTATGGCCGTCGACGGAATCTGTCCTGTCTGCGGGAAAGCTTTGACCCTCGGTGTAATGTACAGAATTGAAAAGCTTGCTGATCGTGACATAAATAATCCAGCCGGCAAATCTCCTCCGTTTTATAGTCTGATTCCACTCAAGAATATATTATCAGATATATTTCAGGTGGGGCCAAATACCAAAAAGGTTGCCGGATATTATCAGACGGCTTTACATATTTTGGGGAGTGAATTTTCCATTTTGCATGCTTTAAAGATTAAAGATATAAAAAAGGCAAATATCCCTTTACTTGATGAAGCCATCAGGAGAATGCGCAATAACGAGGTTATCCTTTTTCCAGGCTTTGATGGTGAATATGGAAAAATCAAAATATTCGATGCTCAGGAACGGGAAACCCTTATGGGACAAAATACTTTTTTCAACTTTCCTCATGTTGAAAAAAAGAAAATTATAAAAAAAATAAAAAAAAAAT
>JAUVKE010000234.1 GCA_030592105.1 Desulfobacteraceae bacterium | reverse complement strand
GAGTTCCAGAGCAATGGGCAGCATGCCGAAAAATGTAGATAAGGCGGTCATCAACACCGGTCTAAGCCTGACGGGGCCAGCCTCCAGTATAGCATCGGTGCGTGAAATGCCCCGCTTTCTTAAAGTATTGATATAATCCACCAGTAAGATAGCATTTTTTGTTACAAGCCCTATCAAAATAATCATACCTAAAAGGCTGAAAAGATTCAGCGTTTTGCCTGTAATCAAAAGCGCGCCAAAAGCACCAAAAAGAGCCATGGGCAAAGCGAGCAATATGGTGAATGGATGGATAAAACTTTCAAATTGAGCTGCCAGCAGCATATAGACCACAATTATGGCAAGAATAAATGCAAATGTTATTGCATCAAACATTTCAATCATATCTTCACTTGTTCCGCCAAAACTCAGTTCATAACCGCCTTCTTTGGGCAATACCTGTTTTGCAATCTCTTTAAGGTCGTCTATTGCCTCTCCGGCAGTCTTATTGCCGCCCCGTGCATTGGCAAAGATATGGATTGCGTGCTGCCGTTCAAAACGTCTTATGGTCTGGGGGCTCACTCCATTTTCAATATGCACAAGATTTCTGAGCTCTATCATGTTACCGTTTTTAGCAGGGACCAGGATGTTCATCAGATCCTCGGGCCTGGTCCGGTATTTTTCCATTAAACGTACCCGGATATTATATCTTTCGCCTTCATCTTCGTATTTTAGTGACTCATCTGCATATCCATCAATCAATATCCACAAAGTTTTAGCTATGGTAGATATGTCGACCCCTACGTCAGCAGCCTTATCCCTGTCAATATAGATTCTGGCTTCCGGTTTTTCCAGCTCAAGATCGTAGTCCACTCCAACAATTCCCGGAATTTTGCATATTGAGTCTTAATATCCTCTGCGTACTTTGCCAGTTTATTCATATCAGGCCCCCTTATAATACCATCAACATCTGTATTACGGGTAATGCGGCCGATTGCTGAAAAATCTTCCACGGATATAACAACACCTGGAATGGTACTGGAGTTTTTCTGTACCATGGACATGACCTCTTTCTGGCTCCTTGTTCTCTTGTCAAGATCCTCCATAACAACAAAAAACCAGATATTGTTAGTATCATCAGTGGGCATTGCACCAACCATGCTGGTTATCATGGTGTTTTCCGGCTCCTGAGCAGTAACATTTTCCAGCCGTTCAATGAACTGTTTTGTATACTCGATACTCGACCCCACAGGGGTTCGCATACTTATCATATAAAGCCCCCTGTCTTCCATGGGCAAAAACTCTTTTTTCAGTTCCAGACCTAAAAAAACAGTGGCGGTAAAAATCCCAGCCATACATAAAAGCATAACAACCCGGTGGCGTAAGGCAAAACCAAGTATTACTCTGTAAGCCCCGGTTACAGAGTTCAAAACAGACTCAACAGATTGATGAAACAGATTTTTCTTTTTATCCTCTTTGCTGTTTTTGAGCTTTAAAATTCTTGAGCAGAGCATGGGTGTGAGTGTAAGGGCTACAAACAGGGAAATCATTATAGCGGAAACAATTGTGAGTCCAAAGGGATAGAGAAAACGTCCCATAATACCTTTCATAAATGCAACAGGTATAAAAACAACGCAGATACTCAAGCTGGCTATTATCGCGGCAAATGCTATTTCACTGGTCCCGGAAGAGGCTGCTTCCATGGGATCCATCCCCTCTTCCATATGGCGATAGATATTTTCCAGAATAATAATAGCATCATCAACAACCAGTCCTATTGCCACAGATAAGGCGATCATTGTCATATTATTTGCGGTAAAGCCCAAAAAGTACATAGCGGCAAAGGCACCGATAATTGAAGTGGGAATTGCCAGATTAACGATTAAAGTGGAGCGAAAATTTAATAAAAATATGTATAGAATAACAATTGTGAGTATCACTCCGATCAAAAGATCAACCTGCACCCCTTCAATGGTACTTCGTATAAATTTAGATCTGTCCCAGCTGACAGTATATTCCATCCCTTCGGGTATAAGGGGCTCCAGCTCTTTTATTTTTTTTTTCAGCCTTTCTGCCACTTCAACCACATTGGATCCCACCTGCTTTAATATCTGTATTCCCACTGCAGGCTGTTTATTATAACGCATAAGAGAGCGCTCTTCTTCCATGCCGTCTTCTGCATAACCTATATCTTTAAGTTTAATGGGAACGCCATTTTTATGATCAATTATCAGATCGTTAAATTCTTCAACACTCTTAAATTCACCCATTGTCTTTACAATAATTTCAGTGGGACCGGTTTTCAGAAAACCACCGGGCATCTCGATATGCTGATCTTTTAAAGCCTGAACAACTTTTTGAGGAGGAATATGGTACGAGTTCAGTTTTTCCCGATCCAGCCATAACTGTATTTCCCTGTCCCTAAAGCCGTAAATATTCACCTTGCCAACGCCGCTTACGGTCTCGAGTCTCCGCCTTAAAACCTGATCAGCAAACATACATATTTCATTAAATGAACGGGTTTTGGATTGAAGAGTAAACCATACTGTGGCTATGGATTCAGTACTCAACTTATCTACTATTGGCCTGTCAACATCCTTGGGAAGCTTTTTCATGGCCATCCCTATTTTATTTTGTACATCTGTTGCCGCTACATTAATATCCTTATCCAGGTGAAATTCCAGAGTTATAACTGATTTATTCATCATGCTGACAGATGTAATATGCTTTATACCCTGAATGGAATTAAATTCTTCTTCCAGAACATCTGTAACATCCATGTCTATCACTTCCGGGCTGGCACCGGAAAGAAAAGTTGTTACTGTTACATAAGGAAATTCTATGTAAGGATATTCATCAAGTGGTATCCGCTGGTATCCTATAATGCCGAATATAATAAAAACAGATGACAATATAATAGTAAGAACCGGTCGTTTTATACATAAATCAGTAAGATACATTAGCTATTGATTTCTCCGATCTGAATTAATATTATGGCGTTCGCAATTTAACAATGGAACCATCTTGTATATTTCGATTACCGCTGGTGATAACCAGATCATCTGGGTTGATACCTGAAACAACCTCTATGCTCCCTTCCTGGTATTTACCAATTCGGAGATCCCGCCTGCTTGCAACTCCGTTTTTCATAATATATGCTATATATTTGCCTTCCCGATGAATAACACCTTCACCAGGTATCACCAGGGCTTTTTCATTGACATTTTTAAGCAAAAAAACATCAGCAAAAAAACCAGGATTCAAGCGGTTATCTGCGTTATCAAAGTATGCCTTAATATTAACAGCTCTGGTAACAGGATCAATCTGAGGATTTATAAAATATATTTTTCCCAAAAAATTCTCATCAGGATAAGATTTTACCTGCACTTTTACCTGTTGTCCCAGTCGAACCATGCCTGTATAAGTTTCAGGCAGAGTGAAATGAAGTTTAAGCGGATTAATTTTTACAGCTTTAAGTAATGTGTTACCCACATGAACATACTCTCCTTTAGAAACGTTTTTTTCTATAATAACACCTTCCAGAGGGGAGTATACTTTTGTATCTTCCAGATTTTTGATTGCCCAATCCAGAGCAGCCTGCAGGCTGTCTGTCCGAGCCTTAGTCATAATTACCTGAGAAAGAATTTCATCGTAATCCTGATCAGAAAGAACCCGTTTTTTCCAAAGTGCCTCACGGCGTTTCAAAGTAATTTCCAGGTAGGCCAGGCTGGCTTTATTTGTCCGAATTCTTGCTTCAGCTTCGTTTACAGATAATTTTTGTCTTTTGTCTTCTATTTGTAGCAGAAGCTGTCCAATATGTATGACATCACCTTCATCAACCATAATTCTTTCTATCTTACCTTCGATTTCCGGAGCTATGGCAACTTCATCGTTAGGTAAAAAAGATCCCACAGCCCTGATTTGATGCACCACTTTCTGAATTACAGGTTGAACTGTCTCAACCAGGACAGCTTCGCTATCGGTTTTATCATGATTCTTATCAGATTTAGCTGTATCTTTTTTATTGCAACTAACAAAAAGCAGAAATAAAGAAAAAATAATCAAAACCATAAAATTGAACTTATTCGTTTTAATACTCATTTTATACCTCAGTGCAAAAAAATTAATGATATCGGTACCCTTTAAACATATTTTGCTGTGCCTGCCAAAACATGTGTGTTATTATAAAATTTTTCTATTTCCGTTTTTTTTGCTTGTGTCTGCCCGATAAATCATTGTGTAATGGCCAAAAGACCTGAATAATAAAGTTTTATGTATTTTTATTCAATTTATGATTTCCGAGATCTATAATAATATAATAACAATATGTAAAAGTAAAGATCCGGGTCCAGAGGGCCCGGCTTTGGTTATCCCCAGAGGGGATTTTGTTTCTTTGAATTTAAATGGCTTATGGAGTATTGGAGTAATGGAGTGTTGGAGTGGTGGAAGAACTATCTGATCACG
>JAUVKE010000143.1 GCA_030592105.1 Desulfobacteraceae bacterium | reverse complement strand
GTTCGATGTTCGATGTTGGACGTTCAAAAAACATTTTATTCTGCTGCAAGTTGGGTTGTGGGCATCGCCCGCTTTAGAATCTTGCGTAAGGGATGTCTATTTGTTTTTGTAGCGTATTGAATAAATTTCGTAGAATTAGTGTAAAAAATATTAAAAAAGTAGACAAAGAAAACTTTTCTTCATTTTACATCACGTCGTTTTAAATGTGATCAGTGTAATAAAGTATTCACTGAGGAGCTGCCTTTGTTTGCAGAACTTGGTTCTCACACTAATCCGCGATAAGCCTTAATTTCCATAAAAAAAGCCCAGGCAATTAAAAAAAATTACCCGGACTTTTTTATATTCATGATCACTGAATCATGGCCATATCCTTAAAGGCCAAATTATATATTTTACCAGTTATATCCAACCATAAAAGACATTTCACTTACATCGGTCAGGAGTGCCGGTTTCATAAAAGGGTTGGTGGTATTCATGCTGTACTGGTTTTCAATTCTGCCGTTACCCTCTGGCACATCACCCCAGAATGCCATAATTCCCCATTTAAAAAACCACTGTCCGTCTTTTGTGAATTTTATAGAGAGATTTGTCATCCACGCATCCTTGGTATCATACATAACAAAAAGTTCAGGATGAATTTTTCCTGAGCAGAAATCCGTATAGAAAAAACCGGTCAGTCTGTAATTATTCTCTGCATCCCAGGGTCTCATTACAGGATCATTATCAAATTCATGTATATGTCTCCAGTACGCCTGAAAAGATGTATTAATCATATTATGAGAGTTAAGCCATCTCAGCCATACAGATTTATCAAAACCTACCAGCCACTGGGAAACATTATACATCTCGTACCCTCTTGGATGATCATACGGATCCAGACCGATATCAAAACCTAACAGGCTTTCAACATACTGTATATAACTGTCACGGGTCGGAAATGCTCCTCCAGTTGCACCACTGACTGTAGCATCAGAAACACTTGAATGAACAATCAGGTCTTCAGGCAGAGTGCCATAAAACTTTTCTGAAAAATCGCTGTTATTCCCTTCCATATCAGCAATACCCATCTTGTTTATATAGTTTCCCTCTGCCCGTATAACTGCATTAAGAGGGGCCACGTATGTGTTAAGTGAAAAACCATACATATGCTGCTTTGGGTGTTGAAAATAGAGGGCTTGTTCAGTAAATCCCCTGGAAAGATCTATGGACGGGTCATCCTGGTATGAGCGTAAATAATAGAAACATAATTCACTCCCCTTATATCCAAACCTTATTTTACCGCCATATTCCAGATTATCAATGTGGCTGTCAGGCCCTTCTTCTTTTAATGCGATAAATGGTTTTGACTCAAGTGAACCCATTGCAAGCGCTCCGCCAAGTAGCGCAGGATCGCCTGCAATTGCAGGTAATGCATAATGTAACAGATAACTCCCATCAGCAACAGATACTCCATCTACAAATCCAGGTACCAGACCCATTAAAGCGCCATGAGCAGGACCAACCCCTGCATTTTGCGCAAATTCAGTAAGGCACGGTATGCCCCAGTCTTTTACATATTTAAAACCAAAGGCATATGGTGCATTATTATGGCCATAAGCATCAACGCCGCTTTCATCATCTGTCAGCGGAGCATACTGGTGCGGACGAATATCCGGTATAACAACAAGCTGCAGATCTATGGAATCAAAAGGACCGATCATTCCTGTAGTATAGTCTGCCCTGAGCATCCACAAAGGAGTAGCTATATCTTCAGGTTTTTCAAAAAACATTTTATTTGAATTATCCTGTGGATTGACTTGATTTACAACGTTAAAACCATCAGCCTCGCCCCACTGAACTATCTGCCGGCCCAGGCGAACAACGATACTCTGCTGTTCTCCAAACTCGGATACAAGGTCGACAAATGCCTCGCGCAGATCGTTTTCAACTTTAAGATCATCCTTGCCAAGTTGCCAGTCATCAGGACTCTTGTCCCTGACATTATCCCATCTGTCAGTTACATCAAAAACAGCATCATAGGCGCCCCTGTAAGTAAAAAAGAACTTGTGCAGCTTTATATTACCCCATGACATATCTTCAGGGCGGACTGTTACATCAAATTTCAGTTCTGTTAACCATTGTGAACATACAACATCATCCATAAATTTGTTTTGAAACCCGTTAGTATCTCTTAAAATATAATTCGTTTGCAAGTGCCCGTGGAAATCGGTCTTAAAAGCATAGCCGGGGTTTATATTCCAGCAAAGTACTGCACAAACCAAAAATGACAGAGCAATAATTCTTTTCTTCATACGATTTTCCTTTCATTATTAAAATGTTATTATAAATTTACTACAAACAAAACATTACAAAAACATAATTTTTAATTACAAATTACTTCTGCTTTTTATAATATTTATAATATACAGATTTCAGGTGTAATCAAATTTGATGAACTTGTAAAAAGCCCGAAAATACCGTTTTTCGTCATTACGACAAACGCCGGAATAACGACTTTTTACGAGAGCATCAACTTTAAACATGGAAATTATTAAATCTAATTACACCAGAAAACTGTTTTACATAATTAATGCCCTGACGAAAACTGTCTTTTCCGCCAATCTCTGCACCTGCCTGTGCGTAGCCCGCACGCAGACAGGTCAGATCAAAATTTTAATCCTCAAAATACCCAACCTATTCCTGCGGTTAAAATTTTGACCCTCTTTGACCTTGACAAAAAATCCTGGTTTTCGTTCAGAGATTAATTAAAATATTACCAAATCACTAATTATCGGTTTTTGTAATTTACAAATATATATTATTTTGCCACCTCAGACCTTAACTGCAGATCCTGTACAAATTGCGGCCTGAAAATTCCAGTAAGAGTGGGAATAAGCACAAGGGCACAAATCATGTTAAATATCATAAGAAGCAGAATCAGCAGTCCCATTTCCGCAGAAAATTTCATGGGTGAAAAAATCCAGAACCCGACACCTATGGCTTCTGCAAATGCTGTAAACATAATTACTTTTCCTGTAGTCAAAAGAGTAACAAGCCTTGCCTGATAAAAAGTATCACAATTTTCACATTCTTCCTTAAGACGGCTCATCAGGTAAATTCCATAATCTATTCCAACGCCAACGCCTATGGCAGTAACCGGAAGTGAGCTTATATTAAGATCTATATGGAAAACAAGCATTATAATTTCACACAAAATTTGTGCTATGGCAAGCGGAACCAGCAGTATCAGGGCTATTTTAACAGAGCGATATGTTATCAAACATAGACAAAATATTGTGGAAAGTATAACAATAAGTATTGCCCAGAACGACCACTCAACCTCTTCATTTACAGCCGCAAGTATCCCAAGAATACCAGCAGCCACCCTGAGTCTTACTTTGCTGTCAGGGTTCTGATCAATTTTGGCACTCAAGTCTTTAAGTTTACTTATGGCATCCTTGATACTGTTATGATCATAATCCCTTAAAAATGCTGTTACAGTGGCATTAGTATAATCAGGAAGGCTGATAAACTGATCCATTTCTCCTGGTGCCATACTGGCGGAGAGCTGAAAAAATATCTGTCCAAGATATCTTTTTGTCCTGGGAATCATATCCCACTTGGGCGAGCCTTCGTGGTATACTCTGTAAATCTTACGAACAAGATCGGCCAGACTTACTGTGCCGCCTACTCCGTATATTTGATCCTTCATAAAAATACCAAGATCGTCCATTAGCCTCAAAGAATCACGATCCTTTATCGCCTCTTTTTCTTTTCCTTCAAGTACCACAATAAGCCTTGAAGCTCCTGCAAAATTCTGATTCATTTTGCTCATTGCAAGGCTGTAGGAATGATCCGGATATAATATGGCACCTCCTGCACTGGAATCGCCGACCTTAAGCATCTTTACGGTAAAATACCCACCCAAAATAAGAATAAGTATTATTAAAGTCCCCACTTTTTTTCTCATTGTCCGGCCAGAAAAAAAATGAACAACATTTGTAAAGACAGTAAAGAAATTTTTTCTTTCCATTACAGATTCGTCTATGATTTTATTTTGCAGGCTCTTATCCTTAATTGAAGGATGATACCATAAGGAAATCATTATCGGATTCAGCATCATTACAGCTACAAAAATACTGATGATCCAGAATGATGAAAAATATGCAAGCTTTTGCATCAAAGGTATTGATGCAACGCATATAGTCAAAACCCCAAGCCCATCTGTAATTATAGCAAGAAGAGCCGGAGGATAAAGTTCTGAATAAGCTACTACAATAGCTTCTTCCTTATTATTTCTTGAAACAAACTCCAGGTGGAATCTTTCAAGACACTGGCATGAATGAGATAATGCCCTTGCGGAAAGAAGAACAGGAATAACAAGTAAAAGCGGATCCAGTGTAATACCGACCGCTGCTGCAAAACCTAAACCCCATATAGCACTCACAATACCGGATGTAGCAGGTATTATCAAACCAGCCAGTCTCCTGAAATAAAAAAAGATCAGGATAGAAAGAGCAGCTACAGTTAATCCAAGAATTCCCAGGATCTGATACACATAATGACTTATCCATGCATAGAGCATAGGATACCCGCCCATAAAACATGTATGATTTTCATCCTCTACAGACTCTGTTAATTTTTTTACTTCAGCAAACAGATAATCTAAGTCAACCCCCTCTTCCCAGAAACCAGCGTACACAACAGCAGATTTATCATCAAGGGAAATATAAAATCCTTTAATACCCTCATTTGCATAAACAATGTTTTTAAATTGGTTACATTCTTCCTGAGTCTGGGGAACACCATCCCCCATCAGCGGATGAAGACCAACCCCCTGATAACTGATTCTGATTTGCTTTACCCTGGGGTGGGCTATGGAACTGACCTGGATAGGATTACATCCCTTGATTCGGAGAACACCCTTAGTTAAGTCTGTAACTTTTTGAAGTGTGTCAGTATTATATATATCCTTTCCATCCTGGCGTTCTATAATAATAGTAAGAACATTGGCTGAACCAAACATTTTTCTAAATTCTTTATACATTTTAATGTATTCATGTTTGGGTGGATATATTTCGAAGAAATCAGTTTTTATTTCAAGTTTTATTATAATGGTATATAGTGATAAAGTAGTAAGTATCGCAATCAGACAAAACACGGCAATACGATGTTTTAGCTGAAATTTTAATATACTTTGCCACCTGTCACTTGCTACGCTTTTTCTCATCTTTTATTTTTCTCCACAAAATATTATTTATTAATAAATTTTTAAAAAAATGATACCAAAACAGTACAGTAAAAAACTATAATCTTTATAATAACTATTCCATAAAAACCCTCCTGCTTTTATACTCATATTCATCAGGCAATCCCATCAAGCTCTGTTTTTTAAAATTAAAAGACCTGACGGAGACATAAGATGTTTATTGGAACTTATTGAAAAAATTATTTTATATGCTCATATTTATTTATAGTCGGAATAGAAACTGTTATTTTTTACTATTTTGGTTTACACGGCTTCGAAGGCTCCACAAAAACATCCGCCTCAAGAAAAAGCATGGAACCATGGGCTCCAGCCATGATAAAGCGATTATTACCTGAAGAAGCGAGACATTGAAGCCAGGCCTGTCTGACATGCATGGGAGCAGAAAGTGGTGACCAGCTCTTACCGAAATCCTTTGTCGTATATATAGTGGCAAGCTCGCCTACTGCGACGCCATGCTGTCCTGCAAGCTTAACCTTATAAAATGAAAGTGGTGCTACATTACTTATGACAGTCCAGTTTGCACCGCCATCTGAAGTATAGCAGGCAATTCCTTCCATACCAACGGCAACCCCATTTCCTTTTTTATCAAATGATATGGAAAAAAAAGTACGCCCATCTCCAAGGTCAAGGCGTTCCCATGTCCGACCGCGATCAACAGTATGAAAAATTACTCCTGCTTCCGCGGCCATCCAGCCTTCATCCGCAGTAACAAAAGCGATATCGTAAAGGATTATATCTTCTTCAAGGGAAACATTTTCCCATGTTTTTCCACCGTCTTCCGTAAGAACTATCTTGCCCCAGTCGCCGGCAGCAACGCCATGGAGTTCATCCGAAAATTGAATACAAAGAAAATGCACATCCAAAGGTGTTTCCTGTGTCTTCCATGTTTCACCGCCATTTTTTGTTGATAGAATAGTTCCCCATTGTCCTGCCGCCCATCCAGTGTTTTTATCCAGAAATGAGAGATCAAGCATTGAAACATTCCCACCATAACTTATTTCGTCCCATGTTGCGCCTGAATCCTCTGATTTAAAAAGAATTCCACCACGGGCACAGAGATAAACATAGCGCTCGTCAACAAATTCCATGTCAAAAAGACTGTAGTCCAGCTGGTTATAGCTCAATCCTTTTCTTTGCTCACCGGCAAAAGCAGGATTCAATACTGAATCAGCCACTGTAAAAAAAAGAATTGCAATAACTGCTGTTGCAAAAAGAAACTTACAAAGAAACCTACATTGATCACTCATTTTTTTCATTAATGCTAACCTCCTCTAAATTCACAAATTAAACGGCATTTTTTGCCTGTCTGGATCAGGCAAATATACTTTAACCTCGTTATACTGTCTATTGAATAAAAATTGTACAAATGCACAAAGTATACAATTTTTTATTCTGTTACTACATTATAATATAATAGTATAGACTCATTTCTAGAAAAAAGCAAGTGTTCATTTTTTTGTTTAAAACTAAGAATGTCCAAAAACATTTTCACCATTTTGTGAGGTCTAATCTTTTAAAACAGGATCAGATTATATGGACTCTGTT
>JAUVKE010000257.1 GCA_030592105.1 Desulfobacteraceae bacterium | reverse complement strand
ATAAAATATAGTGGACCCCAAAAATGCGACAATATGTTAAGGTGTAATTCTATAGACCGTCACATAAATAATTTCACGGCGTTATGCCCTATGTAAAGTTGCTTCCCCAAGATGTGATCCCGTGACCAATACCAAATTTTGAGACAAAATATTTCAGGAACAATAAAATCATGAATGAATCATCATTTATTATTAGTGTATTAATTTCTTCATGGGAAATGCTGCTTAATGCATCTGTTTATATCCTTTTCGGAATTGCCGTAGGTGGTATGTTTAAAATGTTTTTATCAACTGAGTTTGTTGCCCGGCATCTTGGAAAAGGCCGGTTCATTTCGGTACTCAAGGCGGCACTGCTCGGTATCCCTATTCCGTTATGCTCATGCAGTGTGCTGCCGGCGGCTGCTTCTCTGAAAAATTATGGTGCTAATAATGGCGCCACCGCTGCGTTTCTTATTTCGACACCAGAATCCGGCGTTGATTCAATCTCCATAACCTATGCTCTTCTTGATCCGATCTTCACTGTAGCCCGGCCGCTTGCAGCTTTTATAACAGCCTTTACTGCTGGTTTTGCCGAGAATCTATTTCAACCTCCTGCACAGCAATTTGAAACAGATATTAAATCATCCTGCAAGGTGAATAATTGTTGTAATAATTCATCCTGTTTTCAGGAAGAAGACCAAACCTGTCATACCTTTGCAGAAAAAATAAAAGCAGGTATGGGTTATGCAGTGGGCGAGCTTTGGGGTGATTTGGCAGGATGGTTTTTTGCAGGGATTATACTTGCCGGAATTATAACATCCCTTTTGCCTGGAGAAATAATTGAATCCTCCATGGGAGGTGGTTTAAGGTCAATGTTATTCATGCTGATAATTGCTGTACCATTATATATCTGTGCAACTGCTTCCACACCCATCGCTGCTGCATTTATTCTTAAGGGAGTAAGCCCTGGAACTGTCCTGATCTTTTTACTGGTTGGTCCGGCTACCAATATTACATCATTGTCCGTACTGACAGGCCTTCTCGGAAAACGGGCGACATCACTATACCTTGCGTCTATTGTACTGATGAGTCTTTTATGCGGACTGCTGCTGGATTTAATCTATATAAGAATGGGAATTTCAGCAGCAGCAATAGCGGGGCAAGGCTTTGAAATGTTACCGGTTACAGTTAAACTGGCAGGAGTTATATTTTTGACAGCAATTTCAATAAAACCGGTAACACGATCACTCCGCTCAAAATTAGGACTTGTACAAAAATAACTGTAACTATTCATTTCAGCGCCGGTGCATCCCGTCTGGCTGTATTCCGAAAGCTATGGATATCTTGGATATTCCTGTGCAAGCCCCAAGAAACAGGGAAATTATAATCGTCTATTATTTTTTTAAGCTCTTGCAGCTTTTATCCTTGCAAAATCTATATTACGACTGATCTTCAAGTACAATCAGGGCATCAACTGCAACAGGTTTTCCACCGGAAATAATAAGTGGATTAATATCTATCTGGCTTATCTCTTTATTGTCGAGACCTATTTGTCCCACATTTATCAAAATTTCTGTCAAAATTTTCAAATCCACGGCCGACATTCCGCGAACAGCATCCAGAATTTTATGCCCCTTTATCTCTTTCATCATCTCCAGAGCATCTTTTTTTTCTATTGGAGCTATACGGAATGAAACATCTTTTAATATTTCAGTAAATATTCCTCCAAGGCCGAACATTATGCATGGGCCGAACTGGGGATCACGATTCATTCCGACCACCAGTTCCCGCTTCCCCTTTATCATCTCCTGAACCAGTACCGTTTTTGCACCTCCATTCATATTTGCCACTATTTCCCGAAAGGAATCAGCCGCCTCTTTTTCATCTCTTATATCGATACGGATAAGGTCTTTTTCTGTTTTATGAGTAATTTCCGATGAGCAGCCTTTTAAAACCAGGGGATAAGTTATTTTTTCGACAGCCTCTGCAAGATCTTCCATGGAATCGACTGTAATTTCATTGGTAACCGGTATATTGTAAGATGCAAGGACTTGTTTTGATTCGTATTCTGTAAGCGTTGTTCTTCCTTCATGAAGAGCTTTTTTAATTATGTTCATTTTTTTCCTATTATTGATGTTGCTATATATTTTTTAATTTTTGGCATTTTGTAGAAATTCATAATATGTGACAGCCGTACCAAGAGTCTTGGCGGCTCTGTCTGGCGTGAGAATAAGAGGGATTCTCCCAATTTTTTTTAATTTATTTTCAACAATTTTGGTGTCAATATCATATACCCAGCCTCCATATGGACAAAGTATTACAGCTTTATCCGGAAAAGCATCTGTAATCGCAGAAAGAATTTCGGTCAGTTTCAAAGTGGTATTTTCTTCTTCAATCCATGTTGGCAGAAACAGGATGGAAGAATTGATTTCAGGGTTTTCCATAAAAACAAGAAGAGTATCTCGTAAAGACTCTTCCAAAGACTTTTTTGAAGTGGAAATTATTGGCCACAAATCAAGGGGATTTCCCACATTAAACCAGTGTGGTGCGGCTTTTACAACTTTTTCCATTATTTCCGAATGCGACTTGGCAACATTCAGACCATATTTATTACAGGCATCTAAGGTATATATTCCCATTCCTCCACTAAAGGAGGCAATGCCAACTCCCCTTCCTTTGACCGGAGGCGCATAGGAGAAAAATTTAATTAGATCAGACATTTCGTCTATGCTATCAGCACGTATTAAGCCTGTCTGCTTAAACAGGGCATCCCAGATTTCGTCTTTTCCAATGATTGAGCCTGTGTGTGACTGGGCAGCCTTGGCAGATTGCTTGCTTCTTCCTGTTTTTAAGACAATTACAGGTTTTTTTTGCGCTACCCGTTTTGCAACTTTAAGAAATCTGCTTCCATTGTTAATTCCTTCAATATGAAGGGCTATAACCTTAATATCCGGATCAGCCTCATAATATTCAAGGCAGTCTGTAACATCAACATCGCAACCGTTTCCAAGATCAATCCCTTTTCCCAGCATGTGAAGCTCATTTATAATGTCAAAGAAAATCCCGCTTTGAGATACGAGCCCTACTGGAATTTTTTCGAGCCCATACTGCTCTGCAAAAGAAAGGCTGAAGTTTAAAAATGCGTTGGCGGTTCCCAGCGTGTTAGGTCCTAATACCCTTATTCCGGTTTTTCTGATAATGGCCGTTATCTCATCTTGAAGCTTTTTCCCCAAAACATCAGTTGCATCGTTAAATCCCTGGCCCACTATTATAGCGGCCTTAATACCTTTGTCAGCACATTCCTGTAATATTTTTGGCGTTATTTCTCTTGATGTAAACAATAGCGCCAGATCAATTTCATCGTTAATTTGGGCAACTTTGGGATATGTCTTAATTCCCATAATTTTATCAGTATTCGGATTTACAGGATATAATTTTCCCTGAAATCCCTGTTTTAATAGAGGAGCAATAATGTTATACGAGTTAGGGTCTGTTTGCCTGGATATTCCGAGTAATGCGATCGATTTTGGCTCCAGAAACAATTTCATCTGTTCAACAATATCCATAGCTTTCTCCTTATAATAATAGCCATGCCCTGGTGGGCACAACAAAACATGAAAGACAGATTACAGTTTTTGCCATTTCAGCGAAAACCGAAATCTATCCTTTTTAACAGGTTATAGCATCTGAATTCCGGTTTTCAGGAATGATGATTTTTTGTAACTATTCAACTGCGCTGATTACAGGAATATTTTAACATTATACCTGAAGCTATACACATACATCAACTGAATAGTTACGGTTTTTTTTGTTTTATTTCGGCCTGATCCCGTAAATTTTCCAGAGAAGTCTTTACTTTTATTTTTTTGATTCCTTTAACTCCTTTATTTTTTCTTCACGGTTTTTTACTTTTCATAACTTTTTCTCCAAAATTGTAAATAAAATATTTTTATAAGAGTTTTCGCTTTAAACAGATCACACCTTAAGCTATGTAGTGCAATTATCATCTTTTACCGCTGAATAATCAGAATTATATTATAATGCATTTAAAATATATTTTGCAAACAGAACTTATTTTCTGAAGTTTCATGGAAATATTACACATAATTATCATGCAACCATGCATAATATTATATTAATGAAATATTTTTTTCTTTCTTTTTTTCAAAAAAAAGTGTTACCTTCTTTTAAGTATTTTTTTCATAACATTT